>JAZOVP010000029.1:0-9200 GCA_045658765.1 Eubacteriales bacterium
TTTCTTTTCTCTTTTCACTCTTCTCTTTTCTCTGGAAAAGCCACAGAGTTTTAGAGAAAAGTGAAAAACGAAGAGAGAATAGAGAAGAGAACAAAAAGAAAAGCCACACAAAACATGTGGCTTTCCTTTTTGGTGATTCATCGGAGATTCGAACTCCGGACCCCTTGATTAAAAGTCAAGTGCTCTACCGGCTGAGCTAATGAATCGGGTGCTGCTCTCAAGCGCGCTACTTATAATAGCACAGTTTTATTTCTTTGTCAAGAGATTTTTTAGAAACTATGGAAAAGCATTTTAATTTGTGATATACTAGCAAAAAAGAGGGGAAAGGAGTGGCTTTATGGAGTTTATCATCGATGAAAAATATGATGGGCTCACGATCAAAAAAGTGCTTCTGGATCGCCTTCTTTTTTCCCGAAGCGCGGTTACGGCGCTGAAAATGCGCGAAAACGGAATTTTGGTGAATGGGGAGCATAAAACCGTTCGCTATGTGCTTCAAAAGGGCGATCGGCTTTCCCTTCGCACGGAAGATGATTCTCCCTCGCCGCGCATCCGCGAGAGCGCGGGTCCGATTGATATTTTATATGAAGATTCTTCTTTCCTTGCGGTGAATAAACCCGCGGGAATGCCCGTGCATCCTTCCAAAAAACTGCAGGACGACACCCTCGCAGGCCGCATTTTATATCATCGTTATCCCATGGTGTTTCGTGCGGCGGGGCGGCTGGATAAAGATACCAGCGGGGTGGTGATCAGCGCGAAGAGCCAAGTGGTATCGGCGCGATTTTTCCATATGATCCGCGAAAAGAAGGTGCACAAGGAATATCTTGTTTTATGCGAAAGCGAGAAAACCCCGCCCGAGAGGGGCGAGATTGATCTTTGCATCCGCCGCGATCCCGAAAGCTATATCACCCGCGTTTGCTTTGAGAAAGACGGCACCGAAAAAATCGGGGAAACTGCGCTCAGCCGCTTTCGGCTTATTTGCACGAAAGGCAAATATCATCTTTTTCTGGCAAGTCCGATCACGGGGCGCACCCATCAGCTTCGCGCTCATTTCAAAGCGATCGGCTTTCCTTTGGCGGGCGACACGCTATATGGCAAAGCATCCGAAATCATTCCCCGTCAGGCGCTTCATGCGCTTCGATTGAATTTTTCCCATCCGATGGAAAACACTCCCTGCCGCATCACTGCGCCCTTGCACGAAGATTTTGAAAATGCGCTTCTTGCGGCGTTTGGCAAAATTCCCGAAATTCCCGATTCTTTGGAGGAGAATGAATGATGAAAACCATTCAAAGTTTTACCGTGGATCATAATAAGCTCAATCCCGGTCTTTATATTTCCCGAGTGGATGGCGATGCCACCACCTTCGATCTTCGCACCCGAAAGCCCAATGCGGGCGATTTTATGGATCATATCACCATGCATTCCGTGGAGCATTTGTTTGCCACTTTTGTTCGAAACGGAATCTATTCCGAACATATTTTATATTTCGGCCCGATGGGATGCCAAACGGGATTTTATCTGATCACGCGCTCCCTTTCCCCCGAAAAAGTGAAGGAAGAGGTTTTTCGCGTTTTGGAAGAAATCATTTCTTTTCAGGGGAAAATGCCCGGCGGTAAGAAAAAAGAATGTGGAAATTATAAAAACCTTTCGGTGGCAAAGGCAAAGAAGGAATGCCGCCGCTACCTTTCGATTTTAAAAGAAAGCGAGATTGATTTTTTATATGAAGTATAAGAAAATCGGCGTGATCTGCGCCATGGAATCCGAAGCAAAAAAGATTCTCGAGGCCCTTTCGGAAAAAAGCGAAGAAAAGGTGGGCTCGATTCTCTTTTCCCGAGGAAAGATTGGGGAGAAGGAAGTGATTGTGGCGGTGTGCGGCATTGGAAAGGTGTTTGCCGCGATGTGCGCCGAAGCGATGATTTTGCATTTTGCGCCCGATTGCATCATCAATTCGGGGGTGGCGGGTTCGCTTTCTGCCGAGCTTGATATTTTGGATCTTGCGGTATCGGAAAATTTGGTTCAGCACGATATGGATACCTCGCCCTTGGGCGATCCTGTGGGCCTGATTTCGGGAATCAATCAAATTTATTTTCCTGCCGATGAAGCCCTGAAAAAAGAAGTTTTGGAAAAGGCAGCTCTCCTTTCCTATCGCGCCATCGCCGGCACGATTGCTTCGGGCGATCAATTCATTGCCAAAAAAGAGCAAAAGGAAAAGATCATTTCCGATTTTGGCGCCATTGCTTGCGAAATGGAGGGGGCGGCGATCGCACAGGTGGCTTTTGTGAATCAAATTCCGTTTGTGGTGATTCGCACCGTTTCCGATTCCTTTGCAGGGAAAAACGAGATGGATTATGCGCTTTTTGCGCCCAAAGCCGCATCTCTCGGCGCGGCGCTTTTGATCGAAGTGATCAAAGGATAAATGAAAAAACTTCCCAAGTGCCAAATCGGCACTTGGGTTCTTTTTTTATCTTGTTTTTTTCTTTGGTTTGTGGTATCATAAACGAAAAAGAGAAAGGGGGAGATAGGATGAAATTCGATCCGATTTTTTGCCGCAGAATGGAAGCACTTCTCGGGAAAGATACCCCTTCTTTTTTCGCTTCTCTGGAAAAAGAGCCGTGCCGCTCATTTCGCTTTGATCCCCGCCTGATCTCGCGCGATGAAATCGAGGCGATTTTGGGGAAAGAAGCCATTTTGGGCGAGGTTCCTTTTGGGGAAAATTCGCTTTATTTTGAATTGGATGGAATCGGAAACACCCCACTCCACCATGCGGGCGCGATTTATGTGCAGGAGCCCGCGGCGATGGCGCCTGTTGCCGCTTTGCCAAAGGATTTTCGGGCAAATTCGATTCTTGATCTTTGCGCCGCACCGGGCGGAAAAAGTTTGCAGGCCGCCGCGCGCCACCTAAAGGAAAACGGGGTGATCATCTGCAACGAGCCCGTGGCTCCCCGCAGAAAGGCCTTGATGCAAAATCTTGAGCGCCTCGGAGAGAAAAGAGCGCTGGTTACGGGCTTTGAAGCGCAAAAAATTCCCGCGGAATTTTATGGCTTTTTTGAGCTTGTTTTGGTGGATGCTCCATGCTCGGGCGAGGGCATGATGCGCAAAAGCGAAGAGGCGGTTTCGATTTGGTCGGAAGAAAATATTCTTCGCTGTGCCGCAAGGCAAAAAGAAATTTTATCCGAGGCGGCAAAAGCCACTGCCGCAGGCGGATTTTTGGTATATTCCACCTGCACTTGGGCAAAAGAAGAAAATGAAGAGAGGGTTTTGGAGTTTTTGGAAGAAAATCCCCAGTTTTCTCTTGCCGCGCCCGAAGAGGCGGTGCTTTCGGCGGGTGCAAACGGCGCGCTCGCAAACACTGTGCGCTTTTATCCGCATATTTTCGATGGCGAAGGGCAGTTTCTTGCTCTTTTCCGCAAAAGCGGGGAAAAAGTCGAGGGAATCCGAAAAGAATCCAAAAAAGAAAAAAAGAAAAAGAGCGATCCGCGAGAAGAAATCGTGCGCGAATTTCTTTTTGAAGTATTAAAAGAAGTGCCCGAAGAAAAAATTCTTTTCCGAGGGGAGGAAGCATTCCTTGCGCCAAAGCATCCTTTTTGCGAAGAGGGATTTGTTTCTCCCGGGGTTTTGATCGGCTCTGTTTTGAAGGGGCGTGTTGTGCCGAATCATCGGTTTTTCCGCGCCTATGCAAATTTGTTTCGAAATCGCCATATTTTAGAATTGGGCGATCCTCGCATTGAAGCATTTTTGCGCGGGGAGGAGATCGCGCTCGACGGCAAGGGCTACGGGGTGGTTTTTGCCTCGAAAATGCCGCTTGGCGGGGTGAAAGTTAGCTCCGGCCGCGGGAAAAACTATTATCCGAAAGGTCTTAGAAAATAAATGTACGACGAACTCACAAAAATCGATATTCAGAAAATGCAGGAAGAGATTGATTATCGAATCTCCCTGCGCCCCCAGCTTCGCGCTGAGGTGCAACAAGCGCGCGAGCTCGGAGATTTGAGCGAAAACGATGAATACCGCACCGCAAAGCGCGAAAAAGGGAAAAACGATTCCCGCATTCGCTATTTGCAGAATATGATTGCCACGGCAAAGATCATTGAAGATCGCTCGGGTGCGGATGAGGTTGGTCTTTTTGATTTGGTTACCCTTTATATTGAAGAGGACGACGAAGAAGAAACCTATCGCATTGTAACCACCCTGCGCGAAAATGTGCTGGAAGGATGTGTTTCCAAGGAATCGCCCTTGGGAAAGGCGGTGCTCGGCAAGAAGGTGGGCGATCAGATCCGCATTTCGCCGAATGAAAAATTTTCTTATACCGCTGTGATCCGTGCGATCGAAAAAGGGGAAGACGATCCCTCGCTTCCCATTACTTCCTATTGAGTTTGGAGGAAAAGATGAAAAAAGTTTTAGGTTTTCTGTTTTCTTTGCTTTTGATTTTGGCTTTGGCAATTCCCGCCTTTGCCGCAGAAAATGAAATCAGAGAGGTGCGCCTTTCCGGTATTTCGCTTCCTGTGGCAGGAGAGAAGGTGGGCGCTTCCATTCAAGCAGATGCGAAGGTGATTTTGAGTGTGAAGGGCGAAAGCGAGCATCAGGAAAAAACAATTCCCGCCACCGCCATCTGGAGCGAAGGCGATCGCGAAGAGCCCCTGAAAAGCACAGATGCTTTTGTGGCAGGGCGCACGTATCGCATCACGGTGGAGCTTTCTTTTGAAGAAGAACTGCCCGCGGTGAACGGCGAAACCAAATTTTATATCAATCAAAAAGAAGCCGGTCATAAATCCAATCAAGGAAATTCTGTTTTCTTTACTTGCGATTTCGTGGCAACTCCCGCCTCATTTTCTCCGAAGGTTTCGCTTGAAATTGAGGGCGGCGAAAAAACCAAGGAATACGATGGCAAGGGCATCACCCTTTTTGCAAAAGTGGAAAAAATCGAGGGAGTGGAATACCGCTACGAATGGTTTTTCGATTCCGAGAAGATCAGCGATGCAAAAAGTGAAAAACTCACGGTGAAGAATGTTTCCCAATCGGGAGAATATCACTGCAAGGTATATGCTTCCCCTTCCGGCTCTTCTTCGGAAAAGAGCACGGTGAGTGCCACCTGCAAAATTAAAATCACCCCCTGCATTGTTACCCTTGAAATTCAGAATGCAGAAAAGAATTTATTTGATCCCGATCCCGAATTTACATACGAGATTCTCGGCGAGATTTACGATGAGCTTGAAGGCAAACTTTCCCGTATGGAAGGGGAGGATCTTGGCAAATATTCCATTTTGATCGGAACCCTTTCTTTTCCGGAAGAAGTGGCGGAAAACTATGAATTGCGCGTGGAGCAGGGCACCCTCACCATTTTGGATGTGGGCTCGCTTCCTTTTGAATCGGTGAAGAATGTTGCCGATCAAAGCTATATCACGGGCAAAAACGGCGCGAAGATTCGCGTGAGTGCCACTCGCGGCGCGATTGCAGAAGATGCAATCCTAACCCTTTCGCTTCCCGCGGCAGACACAAAAGAAAATGTGGAATCTGCCTTGGGCAAGAAGGTGCTCAAGAGCATTTCGATCGGGCTGGTGGATGAAAGCGGAAAGAAGCTTTCCCTTTCCCGCCATGCAACCCTGAAAATTCAGATCCCGCTTTCCGAAGAGGAAGAGGCATTTGATCTGAAAACCATCAAAGCCGCCTTTTTCGATACTTCGGCAAAGGAATTGAAAACCGAAGTGGTGAAAACCGGTGAGATTTCTTATCTTGTGGTATCGATCACCGATCTCGGCTCGGTATTTCTTCTGGAAGGTGAAAAAGCCCTGACCGAAAAAGATTCCAATGAAAAATCCCCGCAAAAAAAGAGCGGTGCGGTTTGGATGTGGGTTTTGATTATTGTGGTGAGTGTGCTTTCTGCGGGTGCGATTGTGTTTACCGTGATTTGGACCCAAAAGAACCGCAAACCCATAGAGAAGAAAAAGCCCGCGCCCGCTCCTGAAAAACCAAAGGAAATTCCCGCAAAAAAGGATCTTCCCGAAGAAGCAAAAAAAAGCGAGAAGCCCGCGCCCGAAAAAAAGATTTCGTTTGAAGATCTGGAGGACTGAATTTGTTTGTTGTACTCGATTTAGACGGTACCCTTGCAAAGGTTGGCAAAAGCGCCACTCCCGAAACGATTCTTCTTTTGGAAAAGATTCAAAAAAAGGGTGCTCGCATTGTGATTTCCAGCGGCAAGCCCACCTTTTATCTTTGCGGATTTGCTCGTCAGATGGGGCTTTTTGATGCCATTCTGATCGGAGAAAACGGCGGCGTGATCCAAGAGGGGATCGAGCTTCCGCCTGTGTTTTTCAAAAAAGCCCGCCTTCCCGAAAAAACCGCTGAAGCCCTTTTTCAGCTTCGGAAAAAATTGGAAACAGAATTTTGCGATCGGATCTGGTATCAGCCAAACGAAACCGCACTCACTCCGTTTTTTCATTTCCAAGAGGATGTGCCCGCGATTCGAAAAATGATTGTGGATTTTTTAAAGCCCGAGATGCAGCTTTCGTTTTATGAACATTCGGATTGCTTCGATGTGGTATATAATCGCCTTTCCAAGGGCGAGGGCATCCGCCTTCTTTCCGAGATCACCAAAACTCCCACCGAAAAAATGATTGCGGTGGGCGATTGGACCAATGATTACCCGATGTTTTCGGCGGTGGGATATTCGGTTGGCATATCCCTTCCCGATCCCGAAAAAGCCGATGCGAATTTTGAAACCATTGAAGAGGCGCTTCGGCATATTTTGAAAAAAATATCGTAAAAAGAAAATGCTCTGCTTTTGCAGAGCATTTTTTATTTAGAAAAAGATTTCGGCGGCGCCATAAGAAACAAAAGCCACAATGATTCCCGCAGTGAGCACCCCGAGTGCAATCGAGGGGAATGCGCGCTTTAAGCGCATATCAAGCATGGCGGCAATCAAAGCTCCGGTCCATGCTCCGGTGCCTGGAAGGGGAATGGCAACAAAGAAAAACAAACCCCAAAAGGTGCTTTTTTCGATCACTTCTTTTTTGCTTTTGCCTTTTTCCTCCAAGCGGTCGATCATGCGATTGAGCTTGGGAAACCAGCGACGGATCAGAAGAAAGATTTTGCGAATGAAAATGATGATAAAAGGCACGGGAACAAGATTTCCCAAAATGGCAATCGGAATGGCAATTTCGGGTGCGAGGCCGTGCGCCACGGCAATCGGAATGGCACCACGGAGCTCGATGATCGGCACCATGGAAACAAGAAATGTCATTAAGATTTTACCCCAAAGGGTGGTCCATAAAAAAGCCAATGGTATTACCTCCATTTTGATTTCTTTTGGTATTCTACCATAGTTTTTCGAAAAAGTCTATCGTTTTTTGTAAAGAAAAACAGCGTGGCCTCGGCCACGCTGTTTTGAATTTGTTATGCGGTGAAGGTGAGGGTTCTTGCCTGAGCGGAGGTGCCGTCGGCAAAGGTGAGGGTGAGGGTCCAAGTGTATTTTTCGCCGGCATTCAGTTTAGAATTGGCAATCGGCTTTGTGCCCAAGAATTTATCGCTGCTTCGGCTGGAAGAAGGATTCACATCATCCACCCAGAAGAGATAGCGATGAATGGTGAGATCGTTTTTGCTGGAGCTTTCAGCATTTTGCACCGGAGTAAAGCAAATGGCATCGTATACCACTTCGCCCTTGGAATTCACCATCACGGCCTGCGCAAATTTCACTTTCTTGGTGCAGGAAATATAGTTGGTAAACATGGTGCTCTTGCTGAGCTTATCGCCTTGCAAAAGATCCACGCAAGCGCCCTCGGTGAGGGGAGTGCCATCGTGAAATTCTTTGCAGGTTACGGGGATATAGTTTGATTTGAAGAGCTGGGTGAAGGAATATTCCATATCCACATCACCGAAGGCAAAAGCGCCGTCGATCACGGGCTGATTGGCAAAATAGGAAGCGTTTTGTCTTAAAATGGTAACGGTGCTGGCGTTGCCGTCGATTTCGGTGCCGTTGTATACCACATTAACAGAAACAACCATCATTGCATCATCGCCGGAATTATCTTCGCGGATCAGTGCGTCTGCTTTGAGGAGCTTTGCATAAGCGGCAAACATATCGGCTTGACCGTTATAGGTGCAGATGTCATCGGTATCTTTATCCAAGGAGCCATCGGTTACGAGGGTATCGCCTTTCAGATCAACTCCGCCCGTGCCGGAAAGCACACCGTCTACAGGATTGCTTGCCGCGGCTTTGGTGGGCATTTTCCATCCGCCCACGGGAAGAAAGCCGTTTTCCTCGATCATATCGGCAACGGTGAGTGCATAGGTGGTGGTGGAATAAGGAGCCCAAGACCAAAGAAGGGTGGAAGCGGCACTTCCGCCGAAGCGGGAGCGGTTGTTGATACCTGCGATCCATTTATTGCCTTTGGCGTATTTTTCGGGATCGTTCATATTAACATTTAAAAATTCGCTGTTGTCTGCGGAGGTATCCACAAGAGCAAGGAGAGTGTCGATATTGCCGGGGCCTGCGGAATAGGGAATTCCGCGATAAATGCGATCGGAAAAGAGGGTGTTGGTATTGGTGTTGATCGAATCCATACCGTATTCCACATCCTGCATGGGAGACCAAAGAACAGTGAGCGCATTTCTCATGGTGGCTTCTGCGCCGTTTCTTCTTTCGGTGGGATTATTTGCAATCGTGGTAACAAGAAGATTCTGCTGCTTTTTGATTTCTTCGAGCTCCTGATTATAAGCGCTCGTTTTTGCGCTCACGCCGGAGGTAACCTGCCAAGCGCCGCCTTTATTGGGGGTGGACTGCAAGCTATCGATATTGGAATTGGATCCGCTGGGTTTGGGAGCGGGGGTACTCGGCTCTTTTTTACCGGTTTCCACAACTTCTTCGGTGGTGGCGGGTTCTTCTTTTGCACATCCTGCAAACAAAGGCAGAACGGTTGCCAAAGTGAGCGCGAGGGCAATCAAAAGAAAAGCGCGGCTCTTTTTGATCTTCATAAGATTTTCCTCCTGAAAAAGGGTAGTTTCGCCTTTTTATATGTATCGATTATAATTCTATGTTAATTATAATGCTTTTTCCCTGAATTTGCAACAAGAAAAAATTGTTTTTTCGGTTTTTATCATTTTCCACAAATCGGGGCAGAAAAACTATTCTTTTTGCACAAGAAAACCCGAAACGCCTTGGGGGAGCGGGTTGCCATATTATTATTCTGTTTTTTTTGGGTGTGGTTCTTCAA
>JAZOVP010000030.1:0-9199 GCA_045658765.1 Eubacteriales bacterium
ATTTCTACACCTTTCCATTGGCATAATTGGCGCAATATTTCTCGTATCTCCATTCGCTTTTCCTCGTAAAATACCTTTCTTCGGTACTTGGGCGCAAATACTATGTGATACTTGCAATTCCATTTTGTGTGTGCTAAACTACTTTTGTCTATGGCTTCTTTTTTCATAGATAAATCCTCCGATTGTGTTTTTTTTGACTGGCAGGTCGTTTTTATCTTATCACAATCGGTGGATTTTTTCTCACCGGTTAACCTATACTGAACCACGCGACTATCGCGTGGTTTTCATTTTACAAAAAAAAGAACTGCCGTTTGGCAGTTCTTTTTCTTTTATTCAAACATTTTGGCAATCGCGGCGGCGGCGGGTTTGCCTGCACCCATTGCGGAAATTACGGTGGCGGCGCCGGGTACGGCATCGCCTCCTGCATAAACTGCTTCTCTTGTGGTGAGACCATCTTCGGTTACGATGATGCCGCCGCGGGAATTCACATCCAAACCTTCGGTGGTATCTTTAATGAGGGGATTGGGGCTGGTGCCGATGGAGATGATCACGGTATCCACATCGAGAACGAATTCGCTTCCTTCCACGGGGATGGGGCGACGACGGCCTTTTTCATCGGGTTCGCCGAGTTCCATTTTGATGCACTTCATACCGGTTACAAAACCGTTTTTGGGATCTCTGGGATCTTCGGGGTTTTGATAGCCCAAAATTTCCACGGGGTTATTGAGAAGGCGGAAATCGATTCCCTCTTCAATGGCATGCTCCACTTCTTCTTTTCTTGCGGGGAGCTCTTCCATCGAGCGGCGATATACCACATATACCTTTTCTGCGCCGAGGCGAAGCGCGGTTCTTGCCGCATCCATCGCAACGTTGCCGCCGCCGACTACTGCCACCTTGCCACCCTTCATGATGGGGGTATCGGGAAGGGATTTATATGCTTTCATGAGATTGCTTCTGGTGAGATATTCATTGGCGGAATACACGCCCTTGAAGCTTTCGCCGGGGATTCCCATAAAGCTGGGAAGGCCTGCGCCCGAACCGATAAACACGGCTTCAAAGCCCATTTCGAAAAGTTCATCGATGGTGAGGGTTTTTCCGATCACCACATTGGTTTCCACTTTCACGCCAAGATTTTTAAGCCCTTCCACTTCCTTTGCCACGATGGCCTTGGGAAGACGGAATTCGGGGATGCCGTATACCAAAACGCCACCCGCGGTGTGCAGCGCTTCAAACACGGTTACTTCAAAGCCGGCTTTAGCAAGATCGCCCGCACAGGTGAGACCCGAAGGGCCGGAGCCCACGATGGCAACCTTATGGCCATTGGATTCGGGCTTTTCGCCTGCTTCTTTGATGAAGGTATTATGCCAATCGGCAACGAATCTTTCAAGACGGCCGATGCCCACCGATTCGCCCTTTACTGCGCGAACACATTTGGATTCGCACTGGGTTTCCTGAGGGCAAACTCTTCCGCACACGGCGGGAAGAGAGGAAGATTTTGCGATGATTTGATATGCTTCTTCAAATTCCCCTTCTTTGATTTTTGCAATAAAGGCGGGGATATGAATATTTACAGGGCATCCGCTCACGCAGGGCATATGCTTGCATTCGAGGCATCTTTTTGCCTCTTCGATTGCCATTTCTTCCGTGTAGCCAAGGGCAACTTCATCGAAATTATGCGCTCTTACCTTGGGATCCTGGCTCGGCATGGGGCAGCGGGTTGGGGTCATATTTGCTTTTGCCATTATTCTGCCTCCTTCTTGAAAAGATTACAAGTTTCTTCATACGCGTGGCGCTCAAAATCGGCATACATTCTGCCGCGGCTCATCGCTTCATCGAAATCTACTTCATAGCCATTAAAATCGGGACCGTCTACACAGGCAAACTTGGTTACTTTTTTGCCATCTTGATTTAAGGTGAGGCGGCAACCACCGCACATTCCCGTGCCGTCGATCATAATGGGGTTCATGGATACGGTTACAGGAACACCGAATTCTTTTGCGGTGAGAACCACGAATTTCATCATAATCAGGGGGCCGATGGTGATGATCATATCGAATTTTTCGCCCGATTCGAGCATTTCCTTTAAGGGAACGGTAACATTGCCGTGCTCGCCATAAGAGCCATCATCGGTCATCACGCGAAGGCGATTGGAGCAAGCGCGGAATTCTTCCTCGAGGATCAGAAGATCCTTCGAGCGGAAGCCGATAATGCCGGTAACATCGGCGCCCATTTCATGCAATTTTTCCACAATGGGAAGCGCGATGGCGCAGCCAACACCGCCGCCTACCACGCACACTTTCTTGAGGCCGTCGAGATGGGTGGCCACTCCGAGGGGGCCAACAAAATCCTGAATGGATTCGCCTTCCTTTTTCTCGGCGAGCTTTTTGGTGGTGGCGCCCACGAGCTGGAAGATAATTTTCACGGTGC
Organism: Eubacteriales bacterium; assembly: GCA_045658765.1. GTDB lineage: Bacteria > Bacillota > Clostridia > Oscillospirales > SIG627 > RGIG5579. Next base: position 2,428 of record JAZOVP010000030.1, read on the forward strand.
CTTCTTTTTCATTCACTCCTGCCACGGTGAGAGGGATTCTTTCGCCTTCTTCATCTACGCGCAGAATGATGAACTGGCCGGGCTTTGCTTTTTTTGCCACGAGGGGGGCTTTGATAGAAAGCTGAATGACCGTTGGGTTCAATTCTTTTCTTTCAATGATTTGGTACATATTTTTTGCCTTTCTTCGCACAATCCCTTGGGATCGCGCCCTAATGCTATTTTATTTTGAAAAGAAGAAAAACTGACTTCTTTTTTCCGGAAAGCACGCTTGCCGGAACGCAACATTCATTATACTCCAAAAAACAACAAAATGCAAGAAGAAGCCCATAAAATTTTTATGCAAAAAAAGAATCCCATCCTTGGAAGAGGATGGGATTTTTTGATGGGGAAAAGGATTATGCAAGAGTGCCTCCATCCCAAGCAAAACTTTCTCCCACAGAATGGGTTTTGCCGATCAGAAGAGCAGATTTTTGGAGCGGAAGTTCAAAGGAAACAAGCTCCACCTCGATTTCTTCCTTACCCGAGAGGGGTCGATAGATAATGCCGCTGATCTTTTTTTCGGGATAGGGATTTTCATAAGCACATTCATACGCCCAGCCATCGCGATAGCGAAGAGGAAGGGTGCCATAGGAAAGTTCACGGAAGCCCTCTTCATGCAAATAATCTTCAAAGTGAAACGAGCCGATATGAGTACCGAATTTCACGGGAAGGATGGCTTTTTTGCCATCGGTATAGGAAATCACATATTCCCCAAGCATATATTTTTCATCTTCGATGAAGATCCCGTCGTAAAAATAATCGAAGGGGATTTGATGCGGGGTGGTATGGCGAATGATGATGGGATTTTTGATTTTAGAGCGTTTTACTCGATACGCTTCCGCCAAAACGACCTCGAGCCGATTTTTTTCGCCCATTTTTTCGAAATTCTCGCTCCAGAAGCCGAGTGCGGCACCGATGAGGGCAAAATACTGCTGATTTCTTTGCATATATTCTTCTTCATAGGAGCCCCAATTCGAAACAAAGCCGCCGCGGATCCCCCATTTTCGGCGAAGATCCCAATTTTTTACATTCATGGCATCTAAATTGCCGTAATAGGTTTCAAAACCGCGATGGTGATAAATTTTATCGTAATTTTGATTGAAAATATAATACCAATGCAAAAGAATCACATCCTTTGGGATGAGATCGCGGCTCGGCCACAGGGCGGGAACTTTCTTGATGCCTTTGCCGTGGGCGGCGCCGCCGATTTTTTTGCCACCCGCTCTGGCATTGAGCAATTTTTCGGCCCACATCATGGTGCGAATGCCCTTTTCGGCAAGAAAATCGCGGAGTTTTTTGATGTCGTCGGCATAAAGGCGGGGTGCGGATTTGCCCTTGCAACGGGGGCACACCCCAATCGAATACAATTCATCGTGCCCAATATTGATGATCTTGGGCTCGAACACCTCGATCACCTCTTCCAGCACATCAAAAACCAAGGGATAGGTGGCGGGATGGAGAGGGCAATAGGCATCGGGATGCAGATCCCCTTCCCGTTCGCGGATTTCGGGATGCGCCATGCAAAGATAATCACTATGAGAAAGCGTGGGACATTCCGGAATCACCTCGAGCCCGCGCGAGCGGCAATAGGCCGCAAGGCCGCGGCACTCCTCTTTGGTGAGAATATCGCCGCCTGCATTATCGGTATGAATGGAATTTTTTTGCCAAGGATAGGTTTTGGTTTGGATTTCATCGGATCTGCCGGAATATGCTTTGGTTTCTTTGGCAAATTCTGCCCAACGCGCATTAATTTCGGGGTGGCGCTCATATTCCATAGCACCGCCGATTTCCAAAATGATGGCATTATACCGATATTCCACCAGAAAATCCACCATTTTATAAAAATCGGAAAAGCCCGCGCGCGCAGGCAAATAAGCGCGGTAACCGCGCAATTCGGAGAGGGGGGCATCGAAGAGAAATCCGAAGGAGAGCGAATTTTCTTCCAAACGGGATTTGATCGCAACTAAGGCATAGCAAAATCCGCGGGGGGATTTGGAATAAATTTTGATTTTTTTGCCGATCGAGATGGCAAACGCTTCCTTGGAATCGAGAGAAAACCCGTGTTTGCGGATTTTATCTTTCACGCTTTTCGGGAAATTCGAGCAAAATTCGATTTCTTCGCAAACGCCAACTTTGCTTTTTACAACACAATCGCAAAGAACGTTATCCAAAAATTCCCGTTCCAACGGCACTTCGCCCGAAAGACGCACCGAAGCGGAAAGCCCAACGGGATCGGATTTGATCAGATCGATTTTCGGTGTGAAAAACATTTTGTTTTTTCCCCTTTTTCATGATGGCTATATGATAACACGAAACAAGATGTGTTTTCAAGAAAAAAATCACTTTTCGCAAAACAGCGGGAAACGAATCGGGCGCTTTGCCGCTTTTTGTTGAAAAACAAAATTTTTTGTGATACAATGAAAAAAAGATCTTTCCCTCAAGGGGAAAAGGAAAACTGTGAGGATGCTATGGATTCGCATAAAAAAGTGGAAGGCGTGAAAAAAGTTAAGTTCTGGCTTACCTTGCTTCTTGCCCTTCTTTCTGCTTCGCTGGGGCTGAAACTCGGGCCTTTGATGCTCAAGGCATGGCGTTTTCTGAAATTATTATGGAAAAAGATTTCGGCCGCCTCGGTGCAAGGAGGAAAGGAATTCTGGGCTGAAATGGTGCCGAGAAATGCTGCCACTTGGGCGGCGGCGATTTTTGCTTTGATTGTTGGAATTTCTCTTGTTTACTTTTTTTCTGTTTTCAATCCGAAGCGCAGAAAAAAGCCAAAAACCAAGCTTTTTCATTCCACTCCAAACGAATCCCGAGCAATGCTTTGGATTTGGGCTTTGCTCATTGGGATCGCGATTGGCCGCGCCGCTCAGGGGATTGTTGCAAAGGTGTTTGCGGCGGGATTTGCGGTGCTTACGATTGATATTGCAATCAAAATCGTGATGGTTTTGCAAGATGTGTATGTGAAGCGCAACAGTGTGGATTTTGTGTATTTTGAGCATCACAAGAAAAGGGTGCTTCTGATTACCACCATAACCGGCATGCTTTTGGTGGGACTGCCGCTTTGGATTCCCGATTTTTGGGGCTTTTCGCTTCCCTCTTTGCTCGAAGGGCACGATCTTTTGGGCTACTACACCGCGATTTTATCTCTCACCTTCATTTCTATTTCGGTGATGAGTGTGCTTTCCGATCGCTCGATTGTGATCTATTGGGAAAACATTGCTGAAGGAAAGCTCATCAAGCCCGTTTTCGGTTCTTTTGCCGCTTTCACCTATTATTCCATCGGTGCCGCAATCGGCGCGGGGATTTGCGTGGCACTGGATCATTCCACTGCGTTTGTGATCTTTTGCTGTGTGAATATTGCCGCGATGGTGCTTTTGACCCACACGATGGTGGATGTTTACTACGATCGGGAAGCCAAAAAAGCGATCCGCATGAAGGAACTCGAGGAAGATGCCAAGGATTATATTTGGATTCATGCAAGGCGCTGGCTTGAAGACGACAAGCTCGCAGAAATCGCCGATGACGAAGAAGAAAACCTTTCGCCCGAGCAGAGATTCCGCGATAAAAAGGTTGGCTGTGATCGGTATGAAGAAAAAATGATGCTCCTTTGCCAAAATATCAGCAGGGCAAAAAAAGAGCGCGACTTGATGTATTTAAGGGAAGTGCACGAGCTTTATCAAACAAAGCTTTCTTGCTTTAATACCCCCGCGGCAAAACACACGGTGCAGGTGCTCTTTTCGAATCCCTCTCCGGAAGATCTTTCCACGATCACAAAAAGTTTAGCTTCCCATATTGAAACGATGGCGGAAAACCCGATTTGCCACTGGGATCCGCTGGGCAGTGCAGCGAAGGAAACGGCATTTTGGAAGCTCGGAACGCGCTGGAATCAAGACGAGGTGATTTGGGATAGTTTGATAAAATCCGATGATTTCCGCGAATGGATCCGCACCATGGCAAACGACAACATCAGCGTGCCCGCACTCTGCGATTTTATTCAGTTGATTGTGAGAAGAGCGGTGATTTTGTATAACGATATGGTGCGCCACGATGCCTTCGAAAACAAAACCGAAAAATTTGCTCTCCTTAAAGTGCCTCCGCAGGAAGTTTCCTTTTGCGTGGAGCCCGAAGAGGGCCCTCTCCGCGATCGTGCAGATGCGAGCGAACTTCTTCAAGCTTCCTTCCGCGAAAAAAGCACCGCTTCCCTCTTTTTGGCAAAGCTGATGCGCGTTTTGTTTCTCATTGTGGAAAAGCTCGATGAAGACGATCAATCCGTAATCCCCGATTTTTGGATTGGATTCGCCTTGCCGCAAAATTTTGCCCCCTTTATGGAGGAATTTGGCTTCACAAAAGAAGAAGCCGCCCTTTGGAACAAAATTTTCTGCAATGAAAAATAAAAAAAAGCAACCGACCAAATGGTCGGTTGTTTTTTTGTTTGAAACTAAAAATTAACTTTGTTTGCTTTTTTATGTTTCACTGCTTTTACGATGGCAAAAGCGGCTGAAACCGCGATGGCGATGATCGCGCCTATGAAGGTCATGATCATTCCAACAAGGAGGGTGAGAGTATCGTCGGGGCAAATAAAAAGATAGTAAAGATAGGTTTCGGCATAGCCGGAGAGGATCAAAAAAGCCAAAAGATACCCTTGAAACAAAAGAAAATGCACGGTTTTATCGGTAAACGCATAATTTAAGCCAACCAAAACAGCAAGAACGGGGAGAAACAGAAAAAGATCATCCATCCCACCGTATTGAAAACAACAAACATTCAACAAAAACGGAAACGCATTGATCAAACAAAGCAAAAGATAGCGGTGCTTCGGTTGCAGTTTTTTCATAGCTGGCTCCTTTTTAATGGGCGAGGGAAAAGACGAATACTTTCATGGCGCCGGCTTTCTTTAAGATGCGTGCGCCCTCACGGGCGGAGGCGCCTGTGGTGATGATGTCGTCCACCAAGAGGATATGCTCCCCTTGGAAGCGCTTTTTGGCTTGGAAAATTCCGCGCACGTTTTCTTCTCTGCCTTTGCCTGTCATTTCGTGTTGCGGGCGGGAAAAGCCGCGGCGGTCGAGGAGCGGCTCAAAGGGAAGATTGAGGGCAAGTGCCAATTCTTTGGCAATACATTCCGCTTGATCGAGCCCCGCTTTTCGGCGGGAGGATTTCTTTCGGGGAAGAAAGGTAACAGCATGGATTTCCTCGGGGAAAAACTTCTTTCTTGCCGCCTTTTCAAAATATTGGCGGAAAATGAGATGAAGATCCAGATAGTCTTCCCTTTTCCAATCCATAATCAGCTTTTTCACTTCGGGATCGTGAAACGAAAAGAGGGTGAGCATCGCATCGGCATAGGTGTTTCCGCCTTTTGCCAAAAACTTTTTTGGAGAAAAAAGCCGATCCATCACCTTTTGACATTCAGGACACAACCCTTCATAGCCCACCGCCTTGCAAAGCGCGCATTTGGGCGGAAAGAAAAAGAAGAGCACATCTTGAAAGAAAGAATTTGGTTTCAAAATCCGATCCTTTTTTTCGCAAGAAGCATGGCAATAAAAAGGATAACGCCCAAAATCACAAGGATCGCCTTGCCCCAGCGATAGGGCTTGCGAAGCGGCAGCGGGCTCACTTCCAAAGCGGCGAAGAGGCAAAGGGATGCGGGGGCAAAAATTCTTATGGGAAGATCAAAAAGCCCCGCGATTAAAAGGGTGAGGGGGAAAAGGATCGAGAGCGCTGTTACGGGGAGACCTGTATAAAAAGTGCGCTTTTCGGAGCGATCGCGCATGGTTTCCTGCACATTAAAATATGCAAGGCGAATCACCGAGGAAAGCAAGATCAGCCCTGCCGCCACACGAGAAAATCGGCTGAGGGATGCAAGGCGCAGGGTGATGCAGGCGGGAAGAGCGCCAAACGCCACAAGATCGCAAAGCGAATCGATTTGGATGCCAAAGAGCTTTTCTTCTTCGCTTCGCTTGCACTTGGCGGCAACGGCGCCGTCGAACAGATCAAGAATGCCCGAGAGCATCAAACAAAAGATAGCGCCGAAAATCCCTTTTGAATCGGGGTGCGCCGAATAGACGATTCCGAGGGTTGCCGAAATCAAACTAAGATAGGTTAAAATCACCGAGGGGTTATAATAGCCGAGCATAAAAATTTCCTTTTCTTATTTTTGAATAAAAATAAATGGAGTGCATAAAATGACAATAGAAAAAGTTTTCCTTTTCTTTAGTTTATCACAAAACAAAATTATGGTCAAGAAATCGCCCCCTGAAAAACAAATTTTCGGGAAAGTGTTGACATTTGTTTTCCGCTTTGGTATAATAAGGAGCGCTGAAGACAGGAACCATACGCCGTTGTGGCGGAACTGGCAGACGCAAGGGACTTAAAATCCCTCGGTGGCAACACTGTACGGGTTCGATTCCCGTCAACGGCACCATTCTATATCGCGGGGTAGAGCAGTTGGTAGCTCGTCGGGCTCATAACCCGGAGGTCGTGTGGTTCAAGTCCCACCCCCGCAACCAACAATGCGAACCGATTTAGATAACGGAGCAGAAAAGTCCGAAACCACAACGGTTTCGGACTTTTTTTATACAAATTTTGCAGTTGAATTTAATAGATATCTTACGTCAAAAACATTTATATGTTATACTATGCTTAGAAAGTTGGTGACGCATTTTGAAAATCACAGTTGTACAGCCCCCCTATTTTGTCGGTGATAATCCTGATGAAAAAATTGCAGACTTTTTGATGAGTG
>JAZOVP010000031.1:0-1797 GCA_045658765.1 Eubacteriales bacterium
AGGATTGAAAGAATGAGCGAAAATGTTTTTTTCATGTGATAACCTCCCTGAAATTTTAATGGAATACTCCATAATTTATTATTGCAATTTTAAAAGAATTTGTCAACAAGAAAGAAAAGAAGTATCGGATTAGGTTATAGCGATGTTTGATTGCCGTAGGACACGGCGGCGGTGGAAATCACACCCTCCACCGCGGAAAGAGAATCCACAAGATTTACGGTTTCGGGATTTAATTTGATTTCGATGCAAAGCTCTGTGATGCCATCGGAAACGGTTTTGGAACGGATTTTCTGCTTTCTGAGATTTCCGAGGGCGATTTCAACATCGCTCTTTTTTTCGTTTTGATAGCGGATCACCAGAAGATAGGCATTGGAGCGATGAAATTTTTTGGTGAGGATAAAATACACCAAATACAAAACACCGAGAGAAACATTGGTGATCAGGGCAATATAAATGAGCCCCGCACCTGCCATAATTCCCGCACTAACTGCCCAAAACATAAACACGGTATCTGCAGGATCTTTTACTGCCGTGCGAAAACGAACAATGGAAAGCGCACCCACCATACCAAGGGAAAGTGCAAGATTGGTGGTAACGGTCATGATAATGGTGGAGGTTATCATCGCAAGAAGCGGAAGCGACAGCGCAAAACTGCGGCTGAAAGAAACGCCCTGATAGGTGGCTCGATAAACAATCAAAATGAATACCGAAACAAAAAACGATACCAAAAGCGAAGATGCAATTCGATTCGCCGCCATGGTGGTTTCGAATTCATTGAGAAAGGTATCTTTCAAGAATGTGAAAATAAGATTCATAATTTCTCCTTAATAAAGCGCTTCCGCGCACATGGTGAATTTTGAAATCGACGATCGCACTTTTGGAACGCCTTCCAAAAGAGAAACGAGGTGCGCCGGCAGAAACTGATTGAATTTGATTTCAAGAATGCTTTCCCCTTCATTCAAAATCGGAATGGAGAGAGCGCTGTTTTCTGTGAGCGAAGAAGAAAACGGAGATGCCGAAAGCTTCTCGTCTATCGTGATGCGAACATCCTGCACGGGATAAATAAAAGCCGTGCGCTGATAATCCACAAAAAATCGAGGGGCAAGGGCATTGCTTCTGATTTTCAAAAGCCATTCTTCGGAAAGCTTCCCTTTTTCATCGGCAAATTCCCTTTTTTCGGAAAGGATTTGATGAGCAAATAAAAGATCTATCTTTTCCCATTCCTTCATGCAAAAATTGCCGTTTTTTTGCTTTTTTTCGAGGCGCAAGAAACTTGGATCGTGGTTATAGAAACGAATACGAAACTTTTCTCTTTTTTCGATGCTGTTTGCCTTATCAAAATAAGCGGTAAAGCTCGGATCGTCAAAATATAAACTTCGGATAAAATACGGCACGCCCGCTTTGGTATGACGATCGGGCGAAAGCACCGAAGCAAGGCGAAGCTTTAAAAGATGGGCATCTGCAGAATGGATGAAGAATTTTAATTCATTTCTTAAAATTGCCATATTCTCCCCCTTCGCCGCATACTTTTTACAAAGATATTTTATCAAACACGAACTTTTTTGTCATCCGAAGGGGATGCTATGAAAAAGAACTTTTGCGCAATTTTTTTGATTATGATTTCGCTCACGATTCTTTTCGCAGGATGCGAAAAATCAATCGAAAAAATAAAATCCGAACCGATTTTAAAAGAAAGCGAATACACGGTGAAAATCAAATCGGAAAACTTAAATACTTCCGCCAAGGTTTTCTTCGATGCCGAGAATCGCTTTCATTTGATTCATTCCGATGAAAATT
>JAZOVP010000032.1:0-1063 GCA_045658765.1 Eubacteriales bacterium
AAAATTCTTCTTGGCACATTCTGATAGGGCCATTCGCGACTGGTGAGATAATAATTTTCCCGAAGACCTTTGGAAAGCCCTTTTTTCACTTTTTCAAAATCAATTTTTGCCTTATCTTTGCAAATACACATTCCAAGCCCGGAATTGTGATTGCACTTGATGGCAAATTTTTCGGGAAGAAGAGAAAAATCAATCTCTTCTGCTTTTTCCCAAACTCCAAGGGTGGGAATGATATATTCTTTTCCGATGCGATCGGCAACATAATCCTTCGCTGCCGCCTTATCCACCATCACGGAATACTCGGGTCTGCGATCAAAAAGTTTCAGCCATTGAAGTTTTTCATTGAAAGTCTTTGGATCATCCAGATCAAGTTCTTTCCCGAAATGAATGCGATACATACGGGAAAGAAACTCCCGATCGGGCATCGAATCATAGCGTTGAAAGAGATAAGATTTTAAAATCAAACGATAGTTGGAATCGGCAAGGTATCGTTTTGCTTTGGAAATCACATTCTTGATATTCATTCTTCCACCTCCTCATTCTGCCTGGCTCGTGCCGCTCTTTTTAAAGCGCTCAATTCCATAAAATACAAGAGAAGATATATATAATGCTGCTTTTGGTAATAGGATACTCTTCCGTAATCCATCACCAAAAGAACAACAAACACGGTACACACAATAGCGAAAGTTTTGGATTGGAATCTTCTGTGTTTCCAAAAAGAAAACAAAAGATAAACATACGTGGAATAATAAATACCAAATCCAACCAAACCGACACCGGCAAGCAATTCAATGAAATTGTTGTGCAAATAAGTATTTTCTCCGAGTTTTGCAGCAGCCAAAAGGTGAGGATTTCCAATCCCTATTCCAAAGAGAGGAGTTTTTTTGAATTGTTCTATTCCGATTTCCACCATTTTAAAACGCAATTCGGTAGAACTGTCAACTTCTCCTTCTCCGGTGAAGCCGATAATGAGATTTTGCATACGGTCAAGCAAACCCGAGAAAATGGGCAAAGAAAAAAGAAGATAAAGCAGAGCGATCACAATTGCAAGAAGCAAGAGCGT
>JAZOVP010000033.1:0-4958 GCA_045658765.1 Eubacteriales bacterium
TTTCCGGGAGAGTTGTTGGTAGTCAGAGCAAAACGAAGAGCGTCTGCACCGTATTGATCAATAATTTCCAGAGGATCAATACCGTTGCCCAACGATTTCGACATTTTTCTGCCTTGTGCATCGCGAACAAGACCGTGAATCAAAACATCGGAGAAGGGCTTTTCTTCCATATATTCAAGTCCCGAGAAGATCATTCTGGAAACCCAGAAGGTGATGATATCATAGCCCGTTACGAGGGTGGAAGTGGGATAGAAGCGCTTCAAGTCTTCTGTTTCATTAGGCCAGCCAAGAGTAGAGAAGGGCCAAAGTGCAGAAGAAAACCAAGTGTCGAGGGTGTCGGGATCTTGGCGCATCGCCTTTCCGCATTTGGGGCAAACAGCAGATTCCTCTTTGGTAACCACCATTTCATCGCAATCATCGCAGAAGAATGCGGGAATGCGGTGTCCCCACCAAAGCTGACGGGAAATGCACCAGTCGCGGATATTTCTCATCCAATGGAAGTAGTTTTTGCTGAAGCGATCGGGAACAAAGCGAATATCGCCGTTTTCCACCGCTTCAATCGCGGGTTTCGCAAGGGGTTCCATTTTCACAAACCACTGCATGGAAACTCTGGGTTCCACCGTGGTGCCGCAGCGGTAGCAAGTGCCAACGTTGTGGCTATAGTCTTCCGTTTTGATCAAAAAGCCCTCTTTTTCAAGATCGGCAACAATGGCTTTTCTCGCTTCATAGCGATCCATTCCCGCATACTTCGGATAATCTTCGGTAATCTTGGCATCGGGAGTGAGGCAATTCAAAATGGGAAGATTATGGCGTTTGCCAACTTCAAAGTCGTTCGGGTCATGCGCAGGCGTGATTTTAACAACACCGGTTCCGAAATCCATTTCCACATAATCATCGGCAACCACGGGAATTTCTCTGCCAACAAGGGGAAGGATCAGCATTTTGCCAACCATATCACGATAGCGCTCATCATTGGGATTCACTGCAACCGCGGTATCGCCAAGAAGCGTTTCGGGACGGGTGGTAGCAAGTTCTAAGTAACCGGATCCATCTTTAAAGGGATAGCGCAGGTGCCAAAAATGACCTGCCATATCTTCATATTCAACTTCGGCATCGGAAATCGAAGTCAAGCAATGGGGGCACCAGTTGATAATTCTTTCTCCGCGATAAATAAGTCCTTTTTCGTAAAGGCGAACAAACACTTCCTTCACGGCCTCAGAGCAACCCTCATCCAAGGTGAAGCGTTCTCTCGACCAATCGCAGGAAGAACCAAGCTTTTTGAGCTGGGAAATAATTCTTCCGCCGTATTGCTCTTTCCATTTCCAAGCTCTTTCCAAAAATCCGTCTCTGCCGATATCGTCTTTGGAGATGCCTTCTTTTCTCATCGCTTCCACGATTTTTGCTTCGGTGGCGATGGAGGCGTGGTCAGTGCCGGGAAGCCAAAGAGTGCAATATCCTCTCATTCTCTTGTAGCGGATCAGAATGTCTTGAAGGGTATTGTCCAGTGCGTGTCCCATGTGGAGCTGACCGGTGATATTGGGCGGGGGGATCACAATGGTATAGGGCTCTGCTTTGGAATCCGTGTTGGGCTTAAAATATCCTTTTTCGCACCATTCACGGTAGAGCCGATCTTCGAATGTTTTTGGGTCATAGTTCTTTTCAAGTAATTCTGCCATTTTTAACCTCAAATACTCAATTTTATCTTTTTGGCTTATTTTTTTTTGAGCCATATTATTATAACTATAATATTTTATCTCAAAATAAGAAATATTGCAAGTCTTTTTTTACTCTTTGAATTGTATACGGATTTGAATTTGATTCATAATAAGGAAAAAACAGTTTGGCGGGTGAGTCGATGAATTTAGATGAAATCAAAGTTGCAATGAAAAAAAGAATCGCTTCCGATCATTTTTTGAATTCGAAGGCCTTAAAAAAGGAAAGCAAAAAGAAAATTTTATTCATTCAAAATGCTTCCAAAAGCGTGGATCCAAAGAGCGAAGGTGGTATTTGGTTAACGGAAAATCTTGATTTTTTGTGCTCTTTCTTTCATGGCATCGGCTATGATGGCTTAAAAGTCAGAAGAAAAGTTCTTTTCTCGCTTGAAAGCGTGATCGATTGCCAAAATTTCGAAGGGAAAAAAGAAGAATTTTTACATTTTCTGTCCGTTCTTTCCCAAGAAACGGAATTGAGTGAAAAAGAACTTGCTTCTTTCGGGAGCGTGTGTGCGCTTGCCCTTTTAAATTTAATTTTTCATTCTTGCGGGGAAGAAACCGAAAATCTTCCTCGTTTGATCGCGCTTTGTCATCAAATCAATTCAATCGATTTTTCACCAATCACTCATTCCTTTTCTCAGATCGAAAAGCTTCTTCGATTCGATCCCGATGGAACGTATCCGAAAATGACCCGCCAAACCCAAGAATATTATAAATCTCAAATAGCAAAAGAGGCAAAGAAGAAAAGAAAAACTCAGGAAAGATTATGCAAAGGACTTTTGCAACGTGCCAAAAAAAAAAAAAGACATATCGGTTTTTATCTACCGAGAAGAAGAAAATCGCATCTGTTTTTCCCGTTTAGTTTTGGACTTTCGCTTCTGTTTTTATTGGAATTTTACCTTGCATTCCAAAATCTTTTCCTTACTTTTTTGGCTGGTTTTCCGATTTACTTTTTTGCAAAAAATCTGATTGAATATATTTATTCCCGCATCACGCCGCCTGCTTTTTTGCCTTCAATGCGATGTGAAAGGGTAGGGGAAGAAGAGAAAACAACGGTGGTGATCACCTCGCTTGTTACTTCGGAAAAAGATCTAGCAAATCTTTTTGAAAAAATCAAAAAAATCGCAGTGAATAACTCCAATCCTTCCGATCAAATTTATTTCGGCCTTCTTTGCGATCTTTTGCAATCGAAAAACAAAACCGAGAAAAAAGATGCCGGGCTGATTCAAAAGCTGGGGGAAGGAATTGCTGAATTAAATCGAGAAAATCCGATCTTTTTTGGCTGTGTGCGAGAGAGGGTTTATCATGAAAGCGAAAAAACTTTTGTGGGCTGGGAAAGAAAAAGGGGAGCGATTGAGCAGATTGTATCGTTTTTGAGTGGAAATCCCCTCTCAGAAAAAATTCGCTTTTTTGGCAATAAAGATGTTGTTGGCTCAAAATTTTTGATCACTCTTGATGCAGATACGGAGCTCGGCATCGGCCAGGCAAAACGATTGATCGGAATTCATTCTCATCCCTTGAATCGCCCCGAAATTCAAAAGGTTCGTGGGAAAAATAAGGTTGTTTCGGGCTTTGGAATTCTTCAGCCCAAAATCACAACCTCACTTCTTCATCCCATCAAAACTCCCTATGGCAAAATTTTCAGCAATGGCGGCGGCGAAATTTTATATGCTTCGGCATCGTTTGATCTTATGCAATCGCTATTTGGGGAAGGAAATTTCTGCGGCAAGGGAATTATCGATGTTGATTGCTATCAGCGCCTGATGAAAAATGCACTTCCCGAGCAAAGAATTTTAAGCCACGATATGCCCGAGGGAGCCATTCTTCGCTCGGGTCTTATCACGAATGAATTCTTTGTTGATTCTGATCCGCAAACGGCAACAAGCCATTATAAAAGACTCCATAGATGGATACGCGGAGATATCCAAAATCTTTTTTATCTTGGAAAATTAAGTTCAATTCGTAGGTGGTTTGCGATCGAAAATGCCATCCGATATTTGATTCCTTTCATTGAATTTGTTTTCCTCTTTTCTGCAAATTTGATCGGCAGAAGGGAAGGGGCGGCCTGCGGACTGATCGTTTTGCTTTGCCATTTTCAGCCTTTTTTGATCTCTTTTGTTTCCAATTTGGTGAGTGGAGAGTTTTATCTTTTTCCCCGCCGTTTTGCAACCAAAATACGAAATATCATCCTCAATTCCTTTTATCAATCTTTTCTTTCGCTTTCCTCGATTGCGTTTGAAGCTTATTATTTTGGCGATGCAATTATAAGAAGTCTATATCGAATGGTAATATCGAAAAGAAAGCTTCTTGAATGGCAGGTTTATTCTCCGTTTTCCTCGGGCAAATCGGAACTGATTCTGTTTCTCCCATCCATTTTTCTAACCATCGGATTTTTGTTTTTTATCAATAGCTTTTTTGTGGTTTTGATTGCGCTTCTTTGGCTGTTTTATCCTCTTGTTATGCTCTCGCTTTCCTTGCCGTATCGCGAAGAAAAAACTCTTTCGGATAAAGAAGCTCTTGTTTTAAGAAAAATGGCGGCAAAGGAATTTTCCTATTTTCAAAATGCAGTTAGCGAGAAAACATCATTCCTCCCGCCTGATAATATTCAGTTCAAACCCGTTGAAAGAATTGCAATGAGAACCTCGCCCACGAATATCGGTCTTTATCTGGCATCCGTTGTTTCGGCATTCGATCTTGGAATCATTTCATTGAAAGAAATGATTTTTTCTTTGCAAAAAACCATCGAAACCATCCAAAAACTCGATCGATATAAAGGCCATCTTTATAATTGGTATGATCTGAACACCCTTGGGGTGATCGGCGAGGGATTTGTTTCCACGGTTGATAGCGGAAACTATTTTGCTTCTCTTGTTGTGGTGCGCGAAGCACTTTGGGATTTGAAGGCATCCGATCCAAAGATTCTCGCCTTGATTTTGCAGATCGATAAAGAACTTTCTAAAGTGGATTTCGGCGCTCTTTTCGATCATGAAAAAAATCTGTTTTATGTTGGTCTGATTCCGCAAAATCCATCTGCTTCCAAAAGTCACTATGATCTTTATATGAGCGAGGCAAGAATAACCGCATATCTTGCAATCTGCCTTGGGCAAATCAGTCCGACGCATTGGAATCGATTGGGAAGACCTCTTGTTTCTTTCTATGGAAGAGCGGGAATCGGCTCTTGGACAGGCACTGCATTTGAATATTTTATGCCGCCCCTCTTTTTGCCGATCATTGAAAATTCCCTTG
>JAZOVP010000034.1:0-8441 GCA_045658765.1 Eubacteriales bacterium
GCAATTCTTCAGGATGAACTTTCGGTTGGTGTTAGCTATAAGCTTCGCATTTTTGATCAAAAAGGAAAAGAAATTCAATCTCGCAAATTTTCCGTAGCCGTTCGAGATGTTCAAATCTGGGATGATACGGTTTATGTACTCACCAACACCGAACTTGTTGTGCTTCGTGAAGGGGAAGAAGCGTTTATCATGGAGCTCGACGGGGATTATTCTGCATTTGGAGTTTTATCTCAAAAACAAATTGTTTTGTGTTCCGATACCGAAGCGCGCATTCGTGTTTTGGATTTCTAATCGTGAGGTAAAATATGAATTTAATCTGCGATACCCTGATTTTTCTTCTCATTATTATCTGTGCGCTGATCGGAAAAAAGCGCGGTTTCATTAAAACCTTTTTCGGATTCTTCGGCAGTTTGATTGCTTTTATTTTTTCTTCGATCGCGGCAAAACCAATTGGCGAATTTTTCAGTGAAAAGCTTTTTTTCCCTGCCTTAAAGAAATATTTTTTGGAATCACTCTCTCAAAAAGCATCTTTGGCAACCGAATCTGTTGATTTATCCGCTCTGCCCGAGCCATGCCTTGATTTCTTGCAGAGATTTGGTTTTTCCGAAAATGATTTATCGGAATTTCTATCCAATCAAGCCGCTTCCGGCTCCTTGGCACTTGAAAATTTAGCAGATACCGTGATCAAGCCGATTGCCGACTCCGTGGGGCATGCCGTTGCTTTGATCGTTCTCTTTGTGCTTTCTGCTGTTGCAATTCGCATCCTTGTGAAAATTTTGGATCTGGTATCTAAATTGCCGTTTCTTAATTTTTCTAATCAAACCCTTGGGCTCGTTGCAGGAATCCTTTGGGGTCTTCTCCTCTCGGTGATTCTTTCTTCGCTTCTTGTTGCACTCGAACCTGCAATCAGAGGATCGGAAAATGCTTTTCTTGCATCGTTTGATTCCGCCCAAACTTATCTTGTTCAATTTTTCTCATCGCTCCATCTTTTGTTTTTCTAGTCCCTAATCAATAAGGAAGGTTATTCATGAATGTACTAAAATTCAAATCCCAAAACATTCCAAATTATATCTCCTTGTTTCGTATTCTTTTGATTCCAATCTATGCACTGCTGTTTTTTGATGTTTTTTCTTTATTTACTCTAAAACCTCTTGTTTCTGCAGGTGTTGTTTTTATTCTTGCAGGCGCAAGTGATGCCGTTGATGGCTTTCTTGCCAGAAAAAATAATTGGATCACCGATGTTGGCAAACTTCTCGATCCGCTTGCCGATAAACTCTTGGAGCTCATGGTTTCCATTTGTCTTGCAATCCATTTCGGAGGCCCGTTTGCCATCCTTGCCGTGATCATCATCGTAAAAGAAATTTTGATGATTCTCGGTGCATATTTAATCATGTCAAAAAGCAAGGTATATGTATCGAGCGTTTGGTGCGGAAAGCTTGCAACCATCGTTTGGTATCTGCTTTTGTGTGTGGTTCATTTCTTTCCCAATACCACGGAAGAAAATCTTCTTTTCTGTTATTTGCTTTGCATTGTTTTGATTCTTGTTATGCTGATGGCATTTGTGATCTATGTGTTTAACTATGCAAATCAAATCCAAACCACCAAAGAGGCAATTTTGCACGATAAAAAGAACCTATAATTTATTAAAGGTAAGGTCTTGTTATGAAATTATGTTCCCGATGCAATCAGCGTCCCGCTGTTATTTATATCAATGAAATCAAAGGCGATAAGGTAACCTCCAAAGGCCTTTGTTTTCGTTGCGCAAAAGAAATGAATATCAAGCCGTTTTCCGATTATATCGAAAAAATGGGTATCCACGATGAAGATATGGATATGATTGAGCAGCAAATGGGTCAAATGATGGAAGGATTGGAAGATCCCGAGGGTGCAATGTCTTCCCTTGATTTCCAATCAATGTTTGGCGGCGCGATGCCACCCGTTCCTCAAGAAGAACCCGCTGAAGCAGATCCTAAAACCAAAGAAAATAAAAAGGCAAAAAAACACGGCAAAATTCTTGATGGCTATTGCATCAATTTAACCCGCCGTGCAATGCAAGATAAGCTCGATCCCGTGATCGGAAGAGAACAAGAGCTCGATCGAGTGATCCAAATTCTTTGCCGCCGCCAAAAAAATAATCCTTGTCTGATCGGTGAACCCGGTGTTGGTAAAACCGCGATCGCAGAGCTTTTGGCTCAGCGAATTGCTCAAAAAAAGGTTCCCGTTCGTTTGATGGATAAAGAAGTTTTTCTCCTCGATTTAACCGCTTTGGTTGCAGGCACCCATTTCAGAGGTCAATTTGAAAGCAGAGTCAAAGCTTTGGTTGAGGAAGTAAAAAAACTCGGCAATATTATCCTTGTAATTGATGAAATTCATACCATCGTGGGAGCAGGGGATTCCGAAGGCGGAATGAGCTGCGCAAACATTTTAAAACCCGCGCTTTCTCGCGGCGAAATTCAAATTATCGGCGCCACCACTCTTGCCGAATATCGCAAGTATATCGAAAAGGATCAAGCGCTCGAACGCCGTTTTCAGCCGGTTATGGTGGAAGAACCCACGGTTCAGAAAACCATCGAAATTCTCAAAGGAATCAAAAAGCATTATGAATCCTTCCACGGCCTTTTGGTTCCCGATTCCATTCTCAATATAGCGGTCTATCTTTCCGAACGCTATATCACCGATCGATTCCTTCCCGATAAAGCGATCGATATTTTGGATGAAGCGTGCGCCAAAAAAGCAATCGATAGCGATGTGATCAATTCCATCGATCAACTTGCAAAAGATCTCGAGCTTCTTCGCAAAGAAAAAGAAGAGCTCGAAGCCAAAACCGATCCCGACGATGCCACCTACGCTCGCCTTGCCGAAATCAAGGTTTCGGAAATCAGAAAGCAGGAGCAATTCGAAAAGTTATCCTTGGAAAGAGATAAGATCACCTTGAATCTTGACGATATTGCCAAGGTAATCGAAACTTGGACCGGCATTCCCGCCGCAAGCATTTCCGAGAATGAATTTGAAAAAATCACCACCCTTCAAAGCCGTCTTTCCGAGCAAATCATCGGCCAAGATCGGGCGGTTGATTCCGTGTGCCGCGCGATCAAGCGTCACCGCGCAGGAATCAGCGTGAAAAAGAAACCTGCAAGCTTTATTTTCGCAGGGCCAACCGGTGTTGGCAAAACCGAGCTTGTAAAGCAGCTTGCATCCATTCTTTTTGATTCCACCGAATCCCTCATTCGTTTGGATATGTCGGAATATATGGAAAAGCACTCTGTTTCCCGTATTATCGGATCTCCTCCCGGATATGTTGGCTACGACGATGCAGGGCAACTAACAGAAAAAATCCGCAGAAAACCGTATTCTGTGATTTTGTTTGATGAAATTGAAAAAGCGCATCCCGATGTTCTGAATATTTTACTTCAGATTCTGGACGACGGTAAAACCCGCGATTCCCACGGTAAAGAAATCAATTTTGAAAACACCGTTATCATTATGACAACCAATGCCGGCAGTCAAATCAAATCTTCGGTTTCCGGTTTTGGTCATCGTATGGAAGATGCGGAAGAAGAAAAAACGCAAAAAGGATTGGAAGAGTTTTTAAAACCCGAATTTTTGAATCGAGTAGATGAAATTATCACGTTTAAGAAATTAAATGAAAATGATTTTGAAAAGATTGCCAAGCTTCGCTTGTCGGAATTAAAAGATGCCGTGGCAGAGAAGGGAATTACTCTTTCCTATGATCGCGATTTGATTTTGTTTGTTGCAAAAAAATCCTTCAGCGAAAAATACGGTGCTCGAAATATGGCTCGTTTTATTCAGTCTGAAATTGAAGATAAAATTGCAAATGAAATCGTTTCCGATCGCAATCGTGCCATCGGAGCATTCAATCTTTCTGTTGAGGACGATAGCATAAAAATCACACGAATTTAAGAGGCAGAATGAATTTACTGGAAGTAACGCTAGATAAACTTTTTGAGGTTCTCGGCACCGATCCCGAACTCGGTCTCACCGGCGAACAGGTTTCGAGAAACCGCCGCGAATTCGGCGAAAATATCCTCTTCGAAAAAAAGAATACGATTTTTGATTTGTTCAAGAAAATCTTTAGCGACGTGATGATGGCGCTGTTTCTCCTTGTTAGCTTTTTTGACTATTTGGAGACTAGTTCCACCTCTTCACTTGCCGCTCTGATTTTTGTTGTTGTTTTGTATTCAACTTTTGTTCTGTTTGCGCATTTTTACGTTGAAAAAACAAAGAAGATCGTAGAAAAATATTCTCGAAGTAAATATCACGTTCGTCGTTCCGGCAAAATCTGCACCGTTGCAAAAAGCGAAATTGTGCCGGGTGATCTGCTCCTTTTGGAAAAAGGGGATGTGATGCCGTGCGACGGCATTATCCTTCGCCAAAGTGCCTTAAAAATCCTTGAGGCCTCGGTAACCGGTCGCCGTGTTCCCGTGTTTAAGCGCACCCATGAAGAAGTGCAGGATAAAGAAAGCGGTTTCCCGTATTTTGAATGTATTTTGTTTGCGGGAAGTGTTGTACTTCACGGATCTTGCAAGGTGTTTGTGTGCAATACGGGTAAAAACATTTTTGATAATCAGAACTTCACTGTTTCCCGACAAAATACCACCGTTCCCAGAATTTATAATACCGCAATGGAACTGAAAAAGCAGATTTCACTCATTTGGGTGATCGCCTCGCTCTTCCTTTTGGCGTGGGGTGTGTTTTTCGGGCTCGGCGTTTTTGATGTGTTTTATTATGTTTGCGCCATGATTATCGCGGCGTTTCCCGATGCAATCGAGCATTTGTGTGATCTTGCCATTTCCTATATGACAAGAAAACTCTTTCTGGAAGGCGCGGTCCTTCGAAATCCCGGTGCGATTGATCGTCTTTGCGATGTCAATTCCGTGTTTGTGAATTCCAGTGAATATCTGTTTTATTCTCATCCGATCGCCAGTGCTTTCTATTTGGGGCAGGATTGGTATGATTTTAAAGAAAAACCGCAGAAAGCAATTCCGCTTTTGGAAAATCTTCTTTTAGCGCAAAGTCGAAAAGAATATTTTTCAGGCAAAAAAGATGAATGGAAGTCGGAACGAGCGATTTTATCTGCTGCGGCGAGTGTTGGCCTTCAAAGACCAAAGCTCCTAAAAGATTATTTGCTGATCAGCCAGTATGATTTCGATCCGCGCTATGGATATTCCTGTTCGCTTGTGATGCAAAACGGAAGCTACCGTTTGATCATTCGCGGCAATCCCAATTCCGTTCTCACTGCGTGCAGCGAAATTTATAAAAAAGGCGAAAGCGTTTCGATGAATGAATCCCTTCGCTCTTCATTAAGAAGTGAAGCCCGTCATCTTGCGGGGATGTGTGAAAGGGTTTTTGCAGTTGCAACCTTAAATCTTTCCTCGCCCTCCACGGGCGATCAACGAGCGCTTTGCCGTGGTATGACCTATTTGGGCCTTTTTGGGCTTTCCACCCCCATCAGTGCCGCGGCGGCAAATGCCGTTAGTGTTTGTCAAAATTCCGGCATCAGCACATATCTTCTCACCGAAGATTATCCCGAAACAGTTGCCTCTCTTGCCAAAAGTGTTTCCATTATCGGGCAGGATGATTATCAGCGCGCGCTTTCGTTTGAAAAATACGAAAGAATGGATCGCGGCGTTTTCGTTGCAGATATTGAAAAATATAAAGCGTATTGCGGATTTCCCGTTGAAGAGAAGCAAAGCATTGTGAAGTATCATAAAGATAATGGTAATATCACGCTTTCTCTTACTTCCGGTGTTTTGGATACCTTGCCTCAAATGGAATCCGATATTTCGGTTGTTGGATCCGAAGAAAAACTCAATTCCGTGCGTTTGAATGCGGATCTTCTGGTGAAGGAAAAGCGATATGAAATCATTCCGCTTTGTATCAACTGGGCGCGTGTTTTCTATCGAAACGTTGTGCATATCATGCAGTTTATTGTTCTTCAGCAGGTTGCCTTTGCGCTTTTGCTCTTTATCAATGTTTGCGCAAATTCATCGCTTCCGTTTTCTCCGCTTCCGATGCTCCTTATTGGCATTGGTGCGTGTATTCCTTCGGCGCTGAATATCTATCACCGCCGCCCCGGTCCATACCTTGAAAATAATGAAGGTGTTTTAAAGGATGATCGCATCGCGTCTCTGAGAGCACTGCTTTTGATTCCTTTTGTGATCGGCACAACCCAAGCACTTTGCGTGATGCTTGCGCGGCAAATTGCTTTCTATGCAACCCAAAATGCGCTTGCCGCATCCGGCATCGCTTTGATCACCTTCGCGTTCAGTGCCTATTTTTCCTCAATTTCCATCAAATTCGATACTCCTCTTTTGGAAAATCTAAAAGAAATCGGAAGATGCGGTATTATAACATTCTGCACCTGCGCGGTTTTGTCGTATCTTGTTTCTTTCTCTCCCATGATCCGCCTTTGGATCGATGCCGCAAAGCTTCCTAAAATCGGATTTTTTCCCTTGTTGTTCGCCATCCTCTTCTCGCTTGTGCCGATGTTGATGATGGAAGGAATAAAAATGATCAAAATAAAAGATGATTCCGCAAATAGCGAGATTCATAAAAATCAGAAAGGAGAATAAAAAATGAATTCTGTAACCAAATCCAGCATCATCGGCGATATCCTCGATGCAGATCAGGGAACTGCTCAGTTCTTTTTTGAAATCGGTATGCACTGTCTCGGTTGCCCCGCTTCCCGCGGCGAAACCATCGAACAGGCATGCGCAGTTCACGGTACTGATGCCAACGCTCTCGTGGAGAAAATCAATGCTTACCTCGCAGCAAAATAAGGCGCAGGAAAGCAGTTTGCAAATTTCGGAAAGACTTTTCGCGATCGCGGAAAGTCTTCCGAAAAATGCAATCGTTTGCGACGTTGGATCCGATCACGGGTATCTTCCGCTTTATCTCTTATCAAGCCAAAGATGCCGAAAGGTGATTGTAACTGATTTAAACGAAATGCCGCTTCAAAGGGCAAAAGAAGCGCTTTTGGCGGCAGGATTTGAAAATCAATGTGATTTTTATTTAACCGACGGGATTGAAGCGATCCTCGATCAATCTCCCGATGTGTATGTGATCGCGGGAATGGGCGGTGAAACCATTGTCGGTATTTTGAATAGAGCGCTCGCTTTTCTTCCAAAATCGGCGCGCTTTGTTTTACAGCCAATGACGAAACTCCCCGAACTTCGTCAGTTTCTTTATGAAAACGGCTTTTCGATCACAGGGGAAACGGTTGTTTTAGAAAATAATAAGTTTTTTCCCATTCTTTCTGTGTCTTTTACTGCCGAGCCAAGAATTGAAGACCCCATGTTCTATTATTTCGGCAAATTTTTGCCAAAAAAGAAAGAACCTGCAGTGAAAGCATATTTTCAAATGCTTCTAAAGCAAAATGAGTCTATTTTCCAAAACAAACAAAAGAACGGATACAAAACGTGCCGTGAAGAAAAAAGAATCGAACAAATTATTCGGATTCTGGAGGATTTTGCATGAAAATTCGAGAAATTGAAGCATACTTTCAAACGCTATATCCCGATGAACGAAAATGCGAATGGGATAACGACGGTCTTTTGATTTGCCCTGATCGGGAAAGGGAAGTGAGAAAAATTCTCACCTGCCTTGATGTAACCTTTCCCGCCATCGAACGAGCCAGAGCCGAAGGATGCGATCTGATTGTAAGCCATCATCCGCTTATCTTCAGCCCTATCAAAAGCATCACTGAAGATTCGATTGTTGGTCAAAAAATCCTTTTGCTTCTCGATGCAAAAATCTCGTTGATCTCTTTGCACACGCGCTTCGATGCCGCCCTCGGCGGCCTCAATGAGCGCTTCGGCGCGAAAATGGGAATTATTCCCGAGCGCGATGTTGTGCTTCTGCAGGAAGAGCCGTTTATCGGAGGAATAGGGAATCTTCCCGTTAAATACCCCCCCGAGGTCTTTGCCCAGCTTGTTTCCGAGGTGCTTTCCCATCCGGTGAAACTTTATTCGGCAGGGCTCGATGTTGGTCGTATCGGCTATTGCTGCGGTTCGGGCAAGGATCTTGGTGTACCTTGTAATCGACACGATGCAGATGCCTTTGTTGGTGGTGATATTCCGTATCATGTGGCTCAAAATGCGCTCGAGATGGGAATGACCGTGATCGATTGCGGCCATTTTGCATCCGAAGCGATGGCAACATCCATTTTTGCTGAAAATCTTTCGGCACTCGATCTGAATTTCGAAATCATTGAGTTTCATGAGGAACTCGGCGGCGAAATCGTTGGATTTTGCTGAAAATTTGTTGATTTCATACAAGTGAATATTTTCTGGGTTGTGCAAAAATAAAAAAATTAGTTTTATCATAATTCCGCTTGATTATTTTATTGCTTTGTGTTACAATACCGAAAGATATATGGTTTCTTTTAGCCAATTTAGGAGGTTTACAATGAAAAAAGTTGT
>JAZOVP010000035.1:0-1674 GCA_045658765.1 Eubacteriales bacterium
CGTAACGTTTACCCTTTGTACCTGCCGCAAGAAGAAAAGCGCCCATACTGCACGCCGAACCCACGCAAACGGTGGAAATGTCGCATTTGATGCTTCTCATAGTATCGTAAATAGCAAAACCCGCAGAAACACTGCCACCGGGTGAGTTGATATAGATTGTAATATCCTTATCAGGGTCCTGAGCTTCCAAAAAGAGAAGTTGACCAACGATACTGCAAGCCAAATCGTCATTAATTTCGTTGAAAAGCAGAATTATTCTATCCTTAAGCAAACGTGAAAAAAGATCGTAACCGTTCTGACGTCCGCCTTCGTTTTCTATAAAAGTAGGGTTAGCAATCATAATTGCCCTCCATATAAATATATTCTTTAAAATTCTAACACATTTTATATTTCTTTTCAATAGCAATTTTCAGGTTTTTTTGACGAAAACTACACAATATTTGACATACGGAGCAAAAAGGGTTATAATCCCAAGGTGAGGTGATGTTTATGCCTTTGATTTTAGCTCCCGCAGGGTCTATGCAAGCCCTTAAATCGGCAATAGATGCAGGTGCAGATGAAATTTATTTAGGCGGAAGTTTATTCAACGCAAGAATCAACGCCGCAAATTTTGACAACGATGCTCTTATAAAAGCAGGAAAGCTTTGTCGAAACGCCAACGTTGGGTTGCATATAACCCTTAACACTTTAATTTTTGACAGAGAGTTTTCCTCGGTTTTGGAATATGTTGATTTTCTTTATAACAAGGTTATGCCCAACGCTTTGATTGTGCAGGATTTGGGGTTGGCAAAGGAAATCAGAACCAAATTCCCCGAGATTCCTTTACACGCAAGTACCCAAATGAGAATTCACTCATTTGGCGATGCCGAATTTTTGAAAAATCTTGGTTTCACAAGAGCAGTTTTGGCAAGAGAATTGCCAAAGGAAGATATAAAAGCCTTTGCCGACACAGGTCTGGAAACCGAAATTTTTGTTCACGGTGCTATTTGCATCAGTGAAAGCGGCGGCTGTTTAATGAGCTCGGTTATAGGAAACCGAAGCGGCAACAGAGGTGAATGTGCCCAGCCCTGCCGACTTCCCTATCGCGGCAAAAACAAATTCCCACTTTCGGTGAAAGATATGTGTCTTGCAGAGCATATCAAAGAAATTTCCGATTCCGGTGTCACCTCGCTCAAAATCGAGGGCAGGATGAAAAGCCCCGAATATGTGGGCGCAGTAACATCGATTTATCGCCGTTTGGTTGATGAAAATCGAAATGCCACAAAGAAAGAAATTGAGCTTTTAGAAAAAATCTTCTCCCGTTCGGGCTTTACCGACGGCTATTTTACTTCGAAAATCACCCCCACAATGTTTGGGGTTCGCACCGAAGAAGACAAGCGAAAAACCGATTCTTTGGTTTATAAAATCCCAAAAGCCGAAAAACGTCTTTCTCGCAGCAACCCAAAACCCAACGAAATGATTATGCCCAAAAGGGATGAAGAAAAAACCCTTCACCCAGGAAAACAAAAAGGGTTGGTTTTAAGATTCGAGGGCAGATTGCCCACCGAAAAATTCTTGGAAAAATATGGCGAAACCGTTGCAAGAATCGACGTTCCGTTAAGATATTGCACCGACAAACGTTTTGCCCCTTACAAAGAAAAAATCTCGGCAATTCTACCAAGAACAATCTTTTTG
>JAZOVP010000036.1:0-7537 GCA_045658765.1 Eubacteriales bacterium
CTCGCTTTTTCGAGACTTGATTCTTTTTGATTTGAATGGTATACTATGCACGTAGAAGATATTTGGAGGTATCTATGAAACTCAACACAAAAAGAACCACGCTGATCGGTCTTGCCTTTATGTCGATTCTGGCATTCTGGCAGATGTATGACCAAGTTATTCCCTATGTTTTGGAAAACACATTTTCCCTCTCCACCCTCACCGCAAACTCGATCATGTCGATCGATAATATTCTTGCCATTTTTATGCTTCCCCTTTTCGGCGCACTTTCCGACAAAACCAAAACTCGCCTCGGAAAAAGAACCCCTTATATCTTATTTGGCACAATCGTGGCGGTAGTGCTTTTGATTTTTCTCGGAATTTTTACGAAAACAACAAATTTCTGGGGCTTTATGATCTCGCTCTTTTTGCTTTTGTTTACAATGTCGACCTACCGAACCCCCGCAGTGGCTTACATGCCTGATGTTACCCCGAAGCCGCTTCGTTCCAAGGGAAACGCCATTATCAATTTGGTGGGCTACATCGGCGGTATTTTCTCGACGGTTTTGATGATGATTTTCCTCAAAAGCGAAAAAAATGAAGCGGGCGAATCGGTGTATTCCGAAGGGCAATCCTTTATGCCTGTTTTTGTGATTGTTGCCGCTTTTATGCTGATCTCTGTTCTTGTTTTGGTGTTTAGCATCAAAGAAAACAAGCTCCTTGAAGAAGTGAAGGACGATATGGCAGAAGAAGGACCCGAAGAGGAAAACACAAACAAAGGAATCAAGCTTGAAAAATCTGTTTTTATTAGTCTTTGTTTGCTTCTTGCCTCGGTGTTTTTATGGTTCATGGCTTATAACGCCGTTACCACTGCATTTTCGCGCTATTGCGTGGAAATTCTTGGCGCGGATTTGGGTACCAGTTCCGGCTATCTTCTCACTGCAACGATTTCCGCCATTGCCGCATTCGTGCCTTTGGGAGCGCTTTCCGGAAAGCTCGGCAGAAAAAAGACGGTGCTTTTCGGTATTCTCTTGATGACCGCTTGCTATGCGATCGCAATGACGCTCACATCGGCAACCCCGATCATCTATCTACTTTTTGCGGTGGTTGGTATTGGCTGGGCAGCGATCAATGTGAATTCTTTTCCGATGGTGGTGGAAATGTCGAGCGGGGCTGATATTGGAAAATACACCGGCTTTTATTACACCTTTTCCATGGCTGCTCAAATCACAACTCCCCTTCTTTCCGGCTTTTTGATTGATCAGCTTTCCATTGAATACCGCGTTCTCTTCCCCTATGCCGTGCTCTTCTCCGCCTTTTCCTTTATCACGATGATTTTTGTTCGCCACGGCGACACAAAGCCCGAAAAAGCCGCAAAATAAACGAGGAAAATTATGATTTTCATTCTTATTGGCCTTTTCTTTTTATTCTTTCTTTTTTTGATTTGCCCCGCGGGTCGAAAGCACTCCGATCGCGAACTTCTTGGCGGCAAATTTATTGCACACAGAGGATTTCATAATGAAAAAGAAGGCCTTCCCGAAAACTCCCTTCTTTCGTTTGAAAAGGCAATCGAAAAGAACCTTCCGATTGAGATCGACATTCATCTGACAAGAGATGGCAAGGTGGTTGTTTTCCACGATGACAATACCAAACGGATGTGCGGAATTGACCGAAAAGTGGAAGAATACACCTTGGAGGAAATTAAAAAACTAAAGCTTTTATCCACCGATCAGAAGATCCCCACTTTAGAAGAATGCCTTGAACTTGTTGATGGAAAAGTTTTTCTTTTGATTGAATTTAAGGTGGTTGACGGCAATGCCAAAGAGCTTTGCAAAGCCGCCAATGAAATTCTTTTAAAATACAAGGGAAAATACCTCATTCAATCGTTTTATCCGCAAGTGCTGCATTGGTATCGAAAAAACCGAAAAGATATTTGCCGCGGGCAACTTTCGGGCGGCTTTAAG
This sequence comes from Eubacteriales bacterium, assembly GCA_045658765.1. Lineage (GTDB taxonomy): Bacteria > Bacillota > Clostridia > Oscillospirales > SIG627 > RGIG5579. The sequence goes on from JAZOVP010000036.1 coordinate 1,944, forward strand.
CTGAAAAACCCTGCGAAATTTTTGCTTGGAAAACAGCTTCTCAACTTTATCGGAAGACCTGATTTTATTTCTTATGAACATCAGTTTGCAAAATCATACCTTTTCCGATTTGCCAGCAAGCTCGGCGCCGCGCCGGTTGGTTGGACTTTCCGAAGCAAACAGGAACTTGAGCAAAACGGAGAGTATGTTGAAACCTGGATTTTTGAAAATTTTGATCCAAATTGAAAAAAACAATAAAAAAGTTAGGAGAATCCGTCAAAAATTGGCGGATTCTCCATTTTATTACTTGACATTGATTTTTTAGCGTGATAAAATGAATTGATTGTTTGATACAACAAAATAAATTTATAAGGAGATCAAAAATTATGGCACTTGTAACTACCAAAGAAATGTTTGAAAAGGCCTACAACGGCGGCTATGCCGTAGGTGCTTTCAACGTAAATAACATGGAGATCGTTCAGGGTATCACTGAAGCTTGCGCTGAAGAGAAAGCCCCTGTTATCCTTCAGGTTTCCAAGGGCGCAAGAGCATATGCAAACCACACTTACCTTGTGAAGCTCGTGGAAGCTGCTATTCACGAATGCCCCGAAATCCCGATCGCACTTCACCTCGACCACGGTGATAGCTTTGAAACCTGTAAGTCTTGCATCGACGGCGGCTTCACCTCCGTTATGATCGACGCTTCTTCCAAATCTTTCGAAGAAAACATCGAAATCACCAAAAAGGTTGTTGAATACGCACACGCTCACGGCGTTGTGGTTGAAGCAGAACTCGGAAGCCTTGCCGGTATTGAAGACGAAGTAAACGTTTCTGCTGAAGCTGCTTCCTACACCCGTCCCGAAGAAGTGGAAGAATTCGTTGCCAGAACCGGCTGCGACTCCCTTGCAATCGCCATCGGTACCAGCCACGGCGCTTACAAGTTCACTCCCGATCAGTGCACCGTAAATGAACAGGGCATCCTCGTTCCCCCCGCACTCCGCTTCGACGTGCTCGAAGAAGTAACCAAGCGTTTGCCCGGCTTCCCGATCGTTCTTCACGGTTCTTCTTCCGTTCCTCAGGACTATGTTAAGATGGTAAATGAAAACGGCGGTAAGATGCCCAACGCAATCGGTGTTCCCGAAGAACAGCTCCGCAAAGCTGCTTCCCTTTCCGTTTGTAAGATCAACATCGACTCCGACCTTCGTCTTGCAATGACCGGTACCATCCGTAAGTTCTTCAACGACGAACCCTCCAAGTTCGACCCCAGAGAATATCTTAAGCCCGCCAGAGCAAACATCAAAGAGATCGTTCGCCACAAGCTCATCAACGTTCTCGGTTGCGCAGGCAAAGCTGAATAATTCAAGAGAAAAAGAAAAACGCCGCATTAGCGGCGTATTTTATTTTTCTTATTTTTTCGGATGGCATAGATCTCTTTTCTCGCAAGAGGAGCAGGCACCTCCACACGGTTTTTTGCGATTTTTAATCAGAAAAACACAGGCGGCACTTACGATAAAAAACAGAACGCCGATTACAATGAAATCACCCATATAACACCTATTTCTTTTTTGGAATTTGATACCCTTTTCTAAACACGAAATAAAGGAAAATGGCGAGTACAAGAATGGCAAACACGGTGAACACACCAAAGCTTGCTTCTCCCGTGAAAAGCCCTGCAAACTGATACACAATCAGAGAAACTGCATAGGCAAAGGCACACATATACCCAACGGTGATCCAAGTCCATTTGGTGCTTCCCATTTCTCTTTTGATCGCTCCGATTGCGGCAAAGCAAGGAGCGCAAAGAAGATTGAAGAGCATGAAGCTATAAGCACAGGCGGGACCGAAATCGGCACGAATCATTTCCCAAATTTCATTTCCCGATTCGCTCAATTCGCCTGCATAGTGATAAAGGGTGCCAAAGGTCATCACAACCTCTTCTTTTGCAATCAGGCCGGTGGCGGTGGCAACGGTGGCTTTCCAAGCCATATCGCCGATCCAGCCGAGCGGATAGAAAATCCAAGAGAAGAATTTACCGATGGTGGCAAGAATCGAATAATCGGCATCGGAAACAAGGCCAAAAGCGCCATCAACAAAGCCATAATTCGAGAAGAACCAAAGAACGATGGAACTGAGCAAAACGATGGTGAAAGCACGCTTCACAAAATCCAAAGCGCGATCGGCAGTGGTGCGAAGAACATTGCGAGGGCTTGGCAAATGATAAGTGGGAAGTTCCATCACAAACGGCGCGGGCTTGCTTGCAAAAGATTTGAATTTTTTGAGGATAATGCCGGAAATCAAAACAGCAAGAACCCCCGCGAAAAACGCAGAAACGGCAATTAAAGGAGAATTTCCAAACACCGCACCCGCAAAGAGCCCGATGATCGGCATTTTGGCGCCGCAAGGGATGAAACCCGTGGTCATCACGGTGATTTTTCGATCGCTTTCCTGCTCGATGGTGCGGGACGATAAAATGCCCGGAACACTGCATCCCGTGCCAACAAGCATCGGGATCACAGATTTTCCCGAAAGACCGAATTTTCTTAAGATTCGATCCATAATAAAGGCAACTCTTGACATATATCCAACATCTTCCAAAAGGGAGAGCAAGAAGGAAAGCACAAGAATTTGAGGCACAAAGCCGAGAACAGAGCCAACACCGGAAAGGATTCCGCCGATCACAAGATCACGAATCCACGAGCTGACATGCAGAAAATCGAAAATTCGCTCAAAAAGATTCGGAATCCATTCACCGAAAAGCACATCGTTTGCCCAATCGGTGCCGATGGTGCCGATGGAAAACGGAAAGCTTCCCATTGCGATCGAATACATCAAAAACAACACAAAAGCAAAGATCGGAAGTGCAAGAAAACGATTGGTGAGCACAAGATCAATGCGATCGGAAACGGTTAGGCGATTATGATGCTTTTTGGTGCAGAACTTCTCGGTGAGACGAGTGATATATTCATAGCGATCATTGGTGATAATGCTTTCTGCATCATCATCGAGAACCTTTTCCACATGAGAAATATCGCGATCAATATGATCCAAAACAGATTGATTGATTCCGAGCTGCTCAATTACCTTGGGATCGCGCTCGAATATCTTTACCGCGAACCAACGCTGCTTTTCTTCGGGAAAATCATGAACACACGCTTCTTCAATATGAGCAATCGCATGCTCCACTTCGCCCGAAAAAATATGCTGATGGGAAATCTTTTTTTCTTTTGCCAAGGAAATTGCGGTTTCCGAAACCTCATCAATTCCCTCGCCTTTGATCGCAGAAATTTCAACGATAGGACATCCCAGAGCCGCTGAAAGCCCTTCAATATTGATGCGATCCCCTCGGCTTCGAACCAAATCCATCATATTGATTGCAATCACCACGGGAATTCCAAGCTCAATGAGTTGAGTGGTTAGATATAAATTGCGCTCAATGTTTGTGCCGTCAACAATGTTGAGAATCACATCCGGCCTTTCATCAACAAGATAATCGCGCGATACCACTTCCTCCATGGTATATGGAGAAAGCGAATAAATTCCGGGAAGATCCACAACCTCAACATTTTTATGCTTTTTTAAGCTTCCGATTTTCTTTTCCACCGTTACCCCGGGCCAGTTTCCAACATACTGATTGGAACCCGTGAGCACATTGAAAAGAGTGGTTTTTCCGCAATTCGGATTTCCCGCAAGTGCAATCTGAATACTCATGCTTCTACCTTTCCATAAAATTAGCCAATGCTAACTGCGTTTCAAAAAAATTACTCGATTTCGATCATTTCTGCATCATTTTTGCGAAGGGTTAATTCATAACCGCGCACAAAAATTTCGATCGGATCGCCGAGCGGTGCCACTTTTCTGACATAAATTTTCACGCCGCGCGTGATGCCCATATCCATAATTCGACGCTTTACAGCACCCTCACCGTGGAGTTTAACAACCGAAACGGTCTTCCCCACTTTCACATCTTTGAGTGTTTTCACACATTCACCTCAAACTAAAAATACAATCAGTTAGCAACCGCTAACTGATAACATTATACAATAAAATCAAGCTTTGTCAAGACTTTTTTAAATAAAAAACGGAGCTTTTATTACTCCGTTTTCTTGATCATTGGCGTATAAATAAGATTTTCTTGAACCGTGCGCTCACCGCAAATTTTATATCCTCTTTCGGCATAGAACGAAACGGCAACATCAGACGCATTCAAGGAGATTTGCCCGGCTGCGCATTGATTTTCCATATATGCCAAAAATTCAGAACCGATTCCCATTTTTTGAAATTCGGGCAGAACATATAAAAGAAGAATGTGTTTTTTCTCTTTTACAGCGCCAACCGCAACCATTTTGGAATCGAGAAATGCGCCGAAAAGGATCACTTTTTCATCAAAGGTATTGATAGAAAGAGATACAGGAGAGGTTAGATCCCGAAAACGCTCCATACCTTCGATAGAATGATTATTTTTTTCTGCAAAATAAAAGCTTCTCCACAAAACGAGCGAAGCTTCCTGCAAATCTTCATATTCGAGCTTTCGAAACATCATCTTTCTCTCCTTTCCTCTCCTTCATAGTATCGAAAAGAAAAAGAGTTGTCAACGGGAAAAATCGAGAAAAAATCGAAAAAAATTGCAAAATTCTCTTGCAAGTAAATAAAAAATGCTTTATACTATCATTTATCAATTTATAAACTAATTTCTTGGGAGGAAACGATATGAATTCCAATATCCGTCCTGAATCGATGCAGCGCATCACCACCAAAGAACTCGCCGATGCTTTTATCGAAGAGCAGGTAAATGAAATTCGCGCTCAGGTTGGCGATAAGAAGGTTCTTCTTGCCCTTTCCGGCGGTGTTGACTCTTCGGTTGTGGCAGGTCTTTTGATCAAAGCAATTGGAAAACAGCTTGTGTGTGTGCATGTGAACCACGGTCTTATGAGAAAAGGCGAAAGCGAGCAGGTGATCGAAGTTTTTGGAAAAGAACTCGATGCAAACCTGATTTATGTGGATGCCACCGATCGCTTCCTCGATCTTTTAAAGGATGTTTCCGATCCCGAAAAGAAGCGCAAAATCATTGGCGGCGAATTTATTCGCGTGTTTGATGAAGAAGCTTCCAAGCTCGAAGGAATTTCCTTCCTTGCTCAGGGCACCATTTATCCCGATATTTTGGAAAGCGATGGCGTGAAAGCGCACCACAATGTTGGCGGTTTGCCCGAAGACATGCAATTTGAATTGGTGGAACCTGTAAAGCTTCTTTATAAAGATGAAGTTCGCGTGGTTGGCGATGCTCTTGGGCTTCCTCATAATATGGTTTACCGTCAGCCCTTCCCCGGCCCCGGCCTTGGAGTGCGTTGCCTCGGTGCCATCACCCGCGATCGTCTTCATGCTCTTCGCGAAGCAGATGCCATTTTGAGAGAAGAATTTGATCTGAACGGTCTTGCAGGAAAAGTATGGCAATACTTTATTGCAGTGCCCGATTTCAAGAGCGTTGGCGTGAAAAACGACAAGAGATACGAAGGATGGCCTGCCATCATTCGCGCGGTGAATACTTCCGACGCAATGACCGCCACCATCGAAGAAATCCCCTATTCCGTTCTTCACAAGATCACCGATCGCATTACCCA
>JAZOVP010000037.1:0-1070 GCA_045658765.1 Eubacteriales bacterium
AAAAGGCTCGTCAAACTCTACGCGACAAGCAGTGCCGTCTTTCTTTTCCAAATAAATGCTTGTAGAATAATGCAGATTTTCGTTAAACACAAGGGGATCTCCACTTACAGAGGCGCCACTTGAAACACTGTTAAGTTTTTCTTGAAGCAGTTTTATCATTTCGTTATCCGCTTCACCGAAAACTTCGCGATAAAGCTTTATAATTTCCTCATCGGATCTGCCGCGGAGTTTGCGGTTGTAGTAATCCTTAAACCCTGAGTTTTCGGCGTATTCCGCCAATTCGTATGCCATTTCCTGAATGCTTTTTTCTTCCATTTTTTATTCTCCTTTACACTTTGTTCATTTTATCACAAAAGGGTGATATTTGTCACCCTTTTTTAGCAAATATCAATACTTATTCTTAAATAAGATACCGCGAATCAAACCAAATGCCACACCGCCGATAAAGAGACCAAGGCGGCGCCCGGGTCTTCTTTCGTTTCGGTAAGAACAGTAGTTTCTTTTCATCAAAATTTCTCCCTTCAATTCAGCTTAAAACCGCCTCTTTTGGGGTGGCAAAGCGTGTATTTGAAAAAAACGGATTTTGGCATCATGGCAATATAGGTATGGTCGAAATCATCGCCGTATTCTTCGTTCACGGCTTTCTGCGTTTTCTTCACCCAAAGCATGGCTGCCACCTCGTGCTTGCAGGTGCCGGTGCAAAAGCAATTACAAAGAAGGGAACGGATCTCGCCACGGTCGTATTCCCACTCCACCTCATAGGGCTGTGTGCCGAGAACGATGGCGCGGATCCTTTCACCATCAAATTCCGCGAAAGCGACTCGTTCTTCCTCAAAGTATTCTTCACCTCGCTCCCAAACGCCAGGCGGGGTCTTTTCCTTCTGTGCTTCAAGAGAAATGAATTCCTCATCCGGATCGGTACAGATAACCGTTTTCTCTTCCTCCGACGTGGGAGGGGAAAACCAATTTTTCACCTTTTTGTAAGGGAGGGCTCTTTCTTCCGAGGAGATCACGCTGTCTCCTGCCAGATAAAACTGCCCTTCCACCCCGGTATCCACACGGGCGATGAT
>JAZOVP010000038.1:0-3767 GCA_045658765.1 Eubacteriales bacterium
TAAATCGGTAGCATCTGCTTTCACAGCAATGATTTCTTCCTCGGTCAGTCCCATTTCGGCAAAGAATTTTTGGTTTTCTTCCTGCTCGCTCCAAAGGTCAGTCGCATAAACCTTAAATCCATATTCTTTTGCTAAAAACACAGATGTGATTCCTTGCCCACTGCCTAAATCCATCACAACCGAACCGCTTTTAATTCGATTATCAATCATCAGTTCCTCTTCTAATTTTAACGGATTAGGTCCCATGATTTTTTGTTTTACCAAATCACGATCGTATTTTTGAGTTTTCAGATATTTCATTGAAAGTTTTCCTTTGCTATCGTGTTTTTCTCTATTATATCATCAGAAAAACACATTTGCAACCAACACAAAAATCCCCGCCGAAAATTCGGTGGGGATTTTCAATTTCGTAGGAGTCATTCGCAAATCACCCCTATATATTGCAATTTTTGGGGGCGATGCCATCACTTGCGTTTGATTTTTTTCACCGCGAAAAACAAAGGCAATACCAATATCGCAACAACAGCCGCGGCAAAAAAGATGTTTGCATTGGGAACAAAAGATGCCGTGCCGTCATTTCCGATTATCGTTTCGGCGTTTTCCAGTATTTTCTTCCCTATCATAGGCCCAATAATACCAGGAATCAGCACTTGGGCGCATATTCTTGCTCCCTGAAATCTGCCGGCCATCCCTTCGGGGATGTGATCGCGTATAAATGCGCCAAAAACAGCCATTCCGCAAAGGTATCCACTCATCATTAAAAGCGAACCGATAAACACAGGGAGTGTGGTGCGGGTTAGGAAGAGTATTGCATATCCAATCAGCAAACTGATCAGCGCGATCACACCCGAGAAAGCGTATCCGCGTTTGTCATACACCTTGCCCCAGAGCCCCGTGATCACCGATGCCACAACAATCGCAGGAGCCATGATCAACACATAATCCTTCATACCAAGCGTTACTTCATAATAGATGATCAGGTATGGCATAAATATTTGGATGGAGATATTGAAAATGATGAAGGCAAATAAGGAGGTATATAAGCTCTTGTTTTTCAAGATGGTTTTAGGGAGAAAACCATAAACAATACCGCCCAAATACGATCCCTCTTTGCTCTGTATTGCCGGCTCATCAATTATGAAAAAGCCAAGAATGCCAACAGCAGTTACCAGTATGCCGATGATGGTATAAATCAGCGACCACGAACTTGCTTTTTCAAGGTCGAAAAACATAAATCCGCCAAATACCACAAGGATACTAACAAGAGGCATCATAGCATTGATGCCCTCTGCGGCACCGCGATTTTCACCATCCACAGAGTCTGTCAGCCAGGCATTGAAGGCGGCATCGTTGGCTGTGGAGCCGAAAAATGTCATCAAACAATCCAGAATGATCGTCAAGCTAATGCCGGTTGCGGCGGCGGTTCCCGCAAAAGCAAAGGTCTTGCTGATGATGTCCTCTCTGAGCAGCACGAATAAAAATATGGAAATCCCCCAAAGGATATATCCACCGCATATAAAGATTTTCCGTTTTCCAATCTTATCCGATAGCGCACCCAAGAAAATGGTAGTTAAGGTGGCGGTAACGGCAGAGGCGGTTACCATAGCGGAAATATCGGCGGCAGAAGCATGAAACATCTTATAGATAAAGACATTGAAATACATATTTTCCACAACCCAAGCCACTTGCCCCATCAAACTGAAGATGGTCAGGGCCAACCAAAAACGACCACTAAGTTTAGTTTTCATATCAAACCCACCTTTTTATAAAATTCTGATTTTCATTTCTCTATAGATCAGCCGAGTTTTTGCGCTTTCCTTCAGCGTAGCAATACCGTCAATGATTTTAAAGTTTACCACTCCCCCACCGACAAAATCCATTATACCACAAAGAAATTCCTCTTGCAACACAAGCCAAATCAAGAATAAAAAAATCCCCCACCGATTACTCGGCGGGGATTCGTTTTGCTTTATAAACCTAATTACTTAGATTCTTTGACAGTTGCCTGAGTCGCCAAAGTTTGCAGGGGGAATTATGTACTGGGGCGAAATAGTCGCCCCTTTTTTGCGGTTACCCTCCACGTTCATAGGAATGGGAGAGTCGCCGCCGAAGTCACCACGAAGATACCATTTAAAGCAGTCCTTTGAAACCTCGATTTTCTCTACAAAGGCTTCGATAACGCTTTCGGGGATATCGCCGTCGGTATCGAAATTGGTATATTGCTCCAAGGCATAGCGGAGAACGGTTATCTTGCTTTCGTAGTCGATTTCTTCCTCCTCGGTCGGCTCAACTATCGGTGTCAGTTCTTCAATTTCTGACTTGAGCTTATCAATCTGCCTATCCACCTCGGCACGTGCTTCTTGATAGTCCTCACGGGTGATATCACAATTACTGAGCAAATCCACAAGATTTCTTCGCTTAGTGTTGGCTCTGTCGAGCTCTCTTTGTTTTTGCTCGATGAGCTTTGAGTTGTCCTGCACACGCACCTCGGTATCGCCGATATGCTCCTCAAGCAAGGAGTTTGCAATCTCCAACACCTTTTGCTTGTTGCTAAGGAAGTGACGGAAGATATAGTTTGCCATCATCTGCAGCTTCCACTCAGCAATCATCGGCGACTGGCAAATGCCGTCAATGGGAAGTCCACGTTTTAGGCGGCTTTTGATAGTACCAGTCTGTGTTGTCCCGTAGCATTGATAGCCGAAGAATTTTTCTCCGTTAGCATTAGTACGCCATTTGCGACGGTTAAACCGTCTGCCGCAGGAGCAGATCATCAATCTGCCCCATACGGTCTTGGGTGGTGTTACACCCGTCAGCTTTCTGCCTGTGGTTGGATTCTTGAGTTTTCCCGTTTTGCTTTTCATAATTTTTTGCACCCTTTCGTATTCTTCAACGGTTATAATCGGCTCGTGTCTGCCTTGCACTTGTGTTAATGCCATTTCACCGTAGTTTTTCACCTTTTTCTGCACCAAAAAGTCGGGAGTGTATTCCTTGTGGTAGGTAATGATGCCGCAGTAAAAGGAATTTTTAAGCGTTTGAGAAATGCCCGTGCAATGCCAGTTAGGTAGTCCTGTAGCAGTCCTGCGCCCCGTTCGCTCCATTTCATTTTTTATTGCCATCAATCCGTGTCCCTCAAGGTACATATCAAAGATCCGTCGCACCGTTTCGGCTTGAACTGGATTGATATTGAAATCCACCTGCTTTTTGTTACCCTCCACGATTTTCTCCACTCGGTCATAGCCGAGGATATTGCCGTTGCCGTAGAACACGCCCTTTTCCATTGAAATCTGCTGACCGCTTTTCACTCGGATAGAGGTCTTACGGCTCTCGTCCTGTGCAAGGCTCGCCATAATGGTCAGTCGAAGCTCGCCGTCGCCGTCAAAGGTTTTGATATTATCATTGATAAAGAATACCTCAACGCCGATGCGGCGAAGCATCTTTGTAAAGTGTAGGGTTTCCTCGGTATTTCGGGCAAATCGGGACACCTCACGAGTGATGATAAGGTCAAACTTATGTGCCTTGGCATCGGCAATCATTTGTGTGAACCCCGGTCGCTTTTCCGCCGAGGTTCCCGTAATGCCTTCGTCAATATAACGGTCAATCAAGTTCCATTCGGGGTGGTGGTCAAGGTATTGCTGATACCATTCCAGCTGATTGCTGAGTGCGGATAGCTGCGCTTCGTGCTCGGTGGAAACACGGGCATAAATCACCACCCTTCGTTCGTCAAATTCATTGTATCGATACATCATCCGGCTTTTTCTCCTTCCTGC
>JAZOVP010000039.1:0-1979 GCA_045658765.1 Eubacteriales bacterium
GCTTTCTTTTGCGCGGTGCCGTGGAACTTGGCAAAAAACTCTTTTCCTTGAGGGGTTTGAAGAAGCGCATGAATAGTCCAGTATTCTTCGGGAACAAAAGCGGCAATTTCGCGCTCTCTTTCCACAATCAGGCGAGTTGCAACCGATTGCACGCGCCCTGCGGATAAACCGTTTTGAACATTTTTCCAAAGAAGGGGGCTGAGCTTATATCCCAAAATACGGTCGAGGATTCGACGGGTTTGCTGGGAATCCACAAGCGCCATATCGATTTTGCGGGGATTGGCAATGGCATTTTTTACTGCGGTTTTGGTGATTTCATTGAACGAAATTCGCCCGCCACCCTTTTCTTCCAATCCGAGCACCTTGGAAAGATGCCAGCTGATAGCTTCTCCTTCACGGTCAGGGTCGCTCGCAAGAAAAACGCGATCTGCGGAACGCGCTTCTTTTTTGAGCTGGGAAATCAATTCCCCTTTGCCGCGAATATTGATATATTTCGGTTCAAAATCATGCTCCAAATCCACCCCGAGGGTACTTTTGGGGAGATCGCGAATATGACCTTGACAGGCAACAACTTTATAGCCGCTGCCGAGAAAACTTTTGATGGTGGTTGCCTTGGTGGGTGATTCAACAATCACAAGGTTATTTGCCATAGTATATATTTCCTTTCACGCTTCCGCACGGTCGGAGATCACATATTTTCCTCCGCCGACTCGTTGCACAAGCCCTTTGATTTCAAGTTTGGTGAGCGTTCTTAATACCTCTGCGGCGCTCAAATCTTCCGCCAAAAGCTGATCGGGCGCGATGGGATCAAATCCCAAGCCGGAAAGAACGCTTCTTTCTTCGGGAGAAAGTTCGGTGAGATACGATCGGTTTGGCTCGGATTTTTCTTTCTCCTCTTCCGGAGAAACAAATTCATACTTCGGAGGCAACACCGCCTCTTCCTCTGCCCGTTCGGATCCCGGGAACACATACGACCGAATCTTCTTTTTGATATCGGTTTTCTTCTTTTTGGGAGGGCTTTTTTCTTTTTCCTTTCCGAAAAGCGAAAGCGCTCCTTCCAAAGAAGGATATTTTGCTCTGAAATCCTCCACCAAATCATAGGCGGAAAGACAGGGCTTTGCGCCCACTTTCAAAAGAAAATTGCTTCCTGCACATTCCTTTGCAAAAATAGAACCGGGAACGGTATAAAGCGCTTTTGATTGATTCAGAGCATATTCGGCAGTAATCAGTGCTCCACTTTGCTCACTGCCTTCAATCACACAAACCGCATCGGAAAGCGCAGAGATCAGGCGATTTCTTACGGGAAAGTTTCTTCCCATCGGAGAGGTGCCGGGGCAAAATTCGGTGAGAACCAAGCCCGAGCGGATCACATCTTCATAAAGTTCTTTATTTTCCGCAGGATAAACCTTATCGATTCCGCAGCCCAGAATTCCCACGGTGAAGCTTTCGTGGTAAAGCGCAGCGCGATGGGCGGCGGCATCAATCCCCGCGGCAAGCCCCGATACAATCACAGCCCCCGATCGGCACAAATCATACGAAATGCGCTTGGCGGCATGGAGTCCGTAGCTGCTCGGATGGCGGCTTCCCACCACACCCACGGTGAAGCGATTATCCAGATCGCAGAAATTCCCAAGATAGTAAAGCACCATCGGCTTATTCGGCAAAGACCGAAAACGCTCGGGATAAAAATAATCCTCGGGAGTCATAATGCCGATTTTATTCTTTTTGCAGTATGCCAAAACTTCCTTTGCCCGAGAAAGATCCTTATCGCAAAGTTCTTTTTCGTGGCCGTAGAAATTGGTTTCCACTGCTTCAAAATCTTCTTCGGTGGCTTCATACACCTTTTCCACCGAGCCAAAGAATTTTAATAGCGTGGTGGGAAGAGCGGAGCCGGGTCTGGAAGCAAGAGACAGCCAAATCCAGAGCAAAAGATTTTTCTCCTTCACTTTGCCTGCCCCCTTCTTTTGATTTCCCATAAA
>JAZOVP010000040.1:0-2664 GCA_045658765.1 Eubacteriales bacterium
CGATGAAGCCGCTTGCGGCGAATTGAAGGTGGATACCTACAAGTATTTCAAGGAAATCTATAAAAACGAAAAATAAGCGATCAAAATAAGCCGTGAAGTTTCACGGCTTATTTTTTTGTTTTAGGGTGTTATGCGCGGTAGATGACGCCGCAGGCGATTTTGGTGCCGGAATTTCCTGCGGGTTGGGAAGTGAAATCATCGGGCATATTATGGATGACCACGGTTTTTCCAATGATATCGGAAATTCGGAAGCGATCGGTGGCAACGGTTTGATAAGCGCCGCCGTTGCATCGCAAGAGGGGAGGGAGATCGCCCGCATGGCTCGGATGGGGAGAGCTTTCGGGATTATAGTGTCCGCCGGTGTTTGAAAAATTTTCTCCCTGGCAGTTTTCGCCTTCGTGGATATGAAATCCGAAAAAACCGGAATCGCTTTCGGGCAATCCTTGGATGGAGGCAGATACCAACACGAAATCTTTTTTTTGATAAAATTTTACCTGACCGAAAATCTCCTGCGCCTCGTTTTTGCCTTTGATATTGGCGATGGCATGGGGAAAGAAAATAGATTGATTCATAATATCACCTCTTTTTAATATATGTTTTACTCTCTGAAATGGGCAAAAAATCACGGCTTATTTTTCTTTTGCTTTTGGATTGCTTTTTTGCGATTTATTGTTATAATGGAGTTAAGATAACAAAAGTGAGGGCGAAGGAATGAATCAGATTGTTTTTCCTGTGAGGGCGATCGCCTCGGAGGGAATCGATACTTCTAAACTTCTGAAGAAACAGCCGCTTCAGATCGGGCTTTCGGAAAAGAAAACTCCGGTTTTCAATGAAAACGACTTTTTGATTTTGGATTTTGGCGCGGAAATGTGCGGCGGGATTCGGATTTTAACCTTTATTGCGGATAAGGTGCCCGTTCGCATTCGATTTGGCGAAAGCATTACCGAATGCTGTGCTGAACTCGGCGAGAAAAATGCCACCAACGACCATGCTTTCCGCGATTTCACCACAACTTTGACTCACTATTCCGATTCGGTTCACGGAAGCACGGGCTTTCGCTTTGTTCGCTTGGATTTTGGCGGCAAAGTTCGCATTAAGAGCATTGTGGCGCTCAATCAGATTTTGAAGAAACCTGCCATTTATCGCTATGAGGGAAAAGACGAAGAGATTCGCGAGATTTACAATGTGGCAAAGCGAACGGTGGATCTTTGCGCTTCGAGCGGATTTATTCGCGACGGAATCAAGCGCGATCGCCTTGTTTGGGTTGGCGATATGTCGCCCGAGGTGATTGCTCTGACCACCCTTTACGGAGCTTTGCCCTGCACGGAAAAATCGCTTGATTTTATTCGCGAGCAGACCCCGCTTCCCGGATGGATGAACGATTTTCCGATGTATTCCATGTGGTGGATTATCGTTTTGGCGGATTACTATGAAAAAACAAAGCGCAAGGCGTTTTTGAAACGGCAGATTCCGTATTTGGCGGAACTTGTGATGCAAATGGACGGTTGCGTGAAAGAAGATGGGCAGCTTGATTATCCGTCGTATTTTGTGGATTGGCCAACACACGGCAAGCCCGATGAACTTGCGGGAGTGCGCGCGATCAATATGATGGCTATGAAGGCGGCAATCGCACTTTTGCGCGAATTCGGGAAGGATCCTGCGCCTGCCGAAGCGATTTTGGCGCGGCTTTTGAAGATCGAGATCCATGCCGAAACAAGCAAGCAGGTGCTCGGCTTGAAGCATTTTGCCACGGAGCTGACCGAAGAGGATAAAAAGAATTTGGTGGCGGGCGGTGCCAAGGGAATGAGCACCTTCATGAGCTACTATATTTTAAAAGCCGTGGCTTCGTTTGACAGAGAAAAAGCAATCGAAATGATGAAGGAATATTTCGGTGCAATGCTCGACAAGGGCGCCACCACCTTCTGGGAAGATTTCGATATTCAGTGGGCAGAAAACAGCAGTCGAATCGATGAATTTCCGAAGGAAGGCGAAAAGGATATTCACGGCGATTTCGGGGCTTTTTGCTATCAGGGCTTCCGCCACAGTCTTTGCCACGGTTGGTCGGCCGGTGTGATCGGTTTTTTGAAAGAGGAAAACGTATAAAAAGAGCTAAAAAAATAGTATTTTGCAAAGAAAACCTCGATGTTTTTCGAGGTTTTCTTTTTTGTTGGTTTTAACCATTTTTCAGGGGTAAAAATTGTGAGTTTTTTTTGAGAAAAGACTTGTAAAAGAAAAATAAATATGTTAGAATAAAATAGAGTTGAAATCATTATCCATTTTTGCGCCCGAACGAAAAAGGCGTAGAAAAAGATGTTTCGCACAAACTGTGCTTTTGAAGCTTAAGGAGCGAGAAAACCAATGAAAATGCAAGCAAACAACAGTGAATCGTACTATCAGATTGATGTGGTTCATGTTCTCAAATCGCTGTGGAAGCGCGCGTGGCTCATTCTCCTTTGCGGAGTATTGATTGCTGCAATCGGCTTTTCCGTGGCTAGTTTTGGGATCACTCCCACCTATTCTGCTCATGTGAAACTTTATGTGAACAACAGTTCCTTCTCTTTGGGCAACACGAATTTCAGCATCAGCGAATCGGAATTGACTGCCGCGCAGAGCTTGGTTCGCACTTACGGCGAAATTCTTGATAGCCGCAGCACCCTCGAGAGA
>JAZOVP010000041.1:0-1409 GCA_045658765.1 Eubacteriales bacterium
CTTTTTAGTTGGTTTATGCAGCTTTTGCATAGAAAGATTTGACCCATTTTTTGAAGCTCTTCGCAATTCCCGCAAGCGGCGCAGAAATCTTCCTCTTTTTTTAGTGTGATTTCGTTGCCGCAAGGATTATAAGAGATGGAAACATAGCTTCCGTTTTTTAATGCCATTGCTTCGCGAATGGGCTTAGGAATCCCGATTCCCTTCTTTTTGGAGGATCATATCATAGAGCTTTCGGAGGATGTGATCGGAATGGAAAAAGAAGAATTTAAAAAACGCGCCTTTTCATGGCGAGGCAAGGCCATTTTAAAGAAAAACCTTGGAATAGAAGAATAAAAAAGAACACCCAAGAGGGTGTTCTTTTTTTGTTGTAAGTGATTTCTTACTCATACCGATAAAGGCATTTTCCTCATAGTCTAAATAATTTTAGGCATATTTTGGTCAATCCAAACGCCGGTGCTATCGGAAAAGATAGCATATTGATGGATTTCTTCCAAACTTTTGAGTGTTCTGCTCAAAGCTTTTCGCTCAACGAAAAGTTCGTATGGATGTTTTTGCAGTTCTTCCAAAATATCTTTTTGTCGCAGGTGGTGCTTTGAATCGGTTTTTGTTTTTAGAATGGTATAAACAAACAAAGGGAGAAGACTTTTCGTGGAATTGCCGCGTTTGGGGCGAAACATTTCGTCCAGTTCTTCTTCACTCATTTGTTCCATTTTTTCTAATTGTTCGCGTGCGGTAGTATCCACCGGTTCCATAGAAATACCGTAATCGTGAAGAAGCATATGGAAGGCAATGGCTCTCTTTTCGTTTTGAAGTATAATGGGGGGCGCCTTCAGATTGATCAACCGACAAAGTCGCATGGAATACAAAACCAAGTAATAAGAGCAAAGTTTTTTTCCGATTCGCTTTTCCGCATCGGCATAGAGGGCAGCAACGTATCGATCGTAGTAAGCTTTTTCCTTCTTGCTGACCTTGATATCCATATACTCGCTTAAAAATTTTCGATCGGAATCGTCCAGCTCCTTTCCGTTCGCCAAGGTCTTTGCAATTTTTTGAACGATCTTAATGGTTTCGAAACGGTCGGAAATATCGTAGGTTTTTTCAAGATCAAAGTCCTTGGTTTCCCAAGGACGCAGATAGGTTGTCCAAAAGACTAGCAATTCCTCGTCCTGCAAAAGCGCTTTTTCGCTTTTGTCGGAATCCTTTGCCTGCTCCCAAAGCGGAGCAATTCGATAAATCGCATCAAGGTGCTTTGCAAGCTTTTCCTTTAAGGCCTCGCATTTTTTGAAATTCCAATCCACGCGGCAGCGATAGTCGCCGTCGTGCTCGAAGGCAGGGGCGTAAAGAATCCCGTCTTCATCGGTTCGTTCAAAAAGAAGCGTGATAAAATCAAAAGGGTCGTCGCAAGTGTC
>JAZOVP010000042.1:0-11730 GCA_045658765.1 Eubacteriales bacterium
TATAATTTGATAAAAAGTGGATTGGCTTAAATGCTATTGCGGAACTATTAAAAAAAATGGATAAAACTTCACATATGATTATGAAAAACTCGCCTAAAAAAGCAATAAAAAAACCTTTTTTATGTGTAGCTAATATAAACTCATTTGTAACAGTTAAAAAGAGCATGCACAAAAGCATCATAAGAAGAACGGGGATAGTATAAAGGTATTGAGTCATTGTATGGACCTCCTATTTTGCATGCTTGGTATAATATCATAAACCGCACCGAAAGTCAACCGTAGTGGTATATTTGTATTCGAAACTTGTCTGCGCCCTGTCTACCAAATATTCAATTTCTGCCATCTAAAAAAAATCCGAGCAAACCTTTCGTCTTGCTCGGAATTTTGGTCGGAGTGACAGGGTTCGAACCTGCGGCATCGACATCCCAAATGTCGCGCGCTACCAACTGCGCCACACCCCGATATATTAAATTGTATCAAATAAAACTTGAAAAATCAAGTTCCACAGTTGTGGTCAAATATAGGGTCAAAACCTAAAAATCGAAGTTTGAAACTCCCGAAAACCCAGTGTTTAAGCGGTTTTTCAAGGTGAGGGGGTTGACCCGTTCTCTTAGTCCCAAAGCAGGCGCGCTACCAGCTGCGCCACATCTCGATGAAATATGTGATTTTATATTTTTGTGGGATGCCGCGCGGCATCCTCGGCTTCGCCGCGTCTTGCGGTGCCCGAAAAAATTGTTACTCGCATATTGCTCGACATAATTTTTTCGACCGCGGCGCCAAAGTCGCCCTCTCTTTTTCACCCACAGGGTGCGGTCGGGCTCTTTGCCCAAAGCAGGCGCGCTACCAACTGCGCCACATCTCGATGGAGGAAAAAGGATTATTTCTCCGAAAGGGAAGCGATGCAATTTTGGCAGATGAATTTATCCTGATAGGGGCGAAGATTTTCTTCGCTTCCGCAGAACGTGCATTGGTCTTTTGCTTTTTTGATCACAACGGTATTGCCTTCGAGCGAGAGGTGGAGCTCATCCCAATCTTCGATTTCAAGCGTTTTGCGAAAATCTCTCGGGATCACAATTCTTCCCAAATTATCGATCTTTCGGATGCTGAAAGTTTTCTTCATTTCGATTCTACCCCTTTCGCTATTTTCTGCCACAATTTTACCAAGGAATGGAATTTTTGTCAAGAAAAAAGGGGATTTTTGATGCTTTTTATCGCATGTTTTCTTGAATTTTTAGCTTTTTTATGCTAGAATTATAAGAGTAAAAATAAGGATTAGAAGGATAAAATGTTGGATTTTAAACCTTTAACGCTATCAGAAATTCCTCTGATGAAAGAATATTTTTCCCACTGCACCGGCAGAATATGCGATCAAAGCTTGGGCGGTGCCGTGATGTGGCGCAATAGTTTTCAAACCGAATTTGCTTTTTCGGATCGAATTGTGTTTTTGAAAAGCAAAATTTCACCTGAAAAAACTGCGTTTGCCGCCCCGATGGGGGATTTGGAAAAGGGGATTGCGCTTTTAAAAGAGCACTGCGAAAAAACGGGCGAGGAGCTTTTATTTTGCAGTGTTGGCGAGGAAGATAAAAATAAAATTTGCGCACTCTTGCCTGAATACGAGGCGATGGAAACGCGCGATTGGTTTGATTATTTGTATCTTGCCGAATCGCTGGCCACTTTTCGCGGAAAAAAACTTTCCGGTCAGAGAAATCACCGCAATTTTTTCTTAAAAAATCATTCTGATTGGGCATTTGAAGAAATTACGGATGAAAATATCAACGAAATTTTCGATTTTTATCAATTATATTCCGATACGGTTCAAAAGGATTCCTCTTATTTTCAAGATGAAATCAAAGCCGTGCTGGAAGTTTTTGAGCATCGAGCAGAATATGGATTTTTTGGCGGTGCAATCCGATGCGAAGGAAAAATCTGCGCATTTTCCTTTGGAGAAATCATTGGCGACACGCTTTTTGTTCACATTGAAAAGGCAGATCGGAATCTTCGCGGCGCTTATCAGATGATGGTATCGGAGATGGTTTCGCATCAAATGGAAAAAGGCATTTTGTATGTGAATCGTGAGGAGGATGTTGGCGATCCGGGCCTGCGCTATTCCAAGGAATCGTATCATCCCCATTGTCTTTTGAAAAAATTCGTTTTGGAAAAAAGGAGCACTAAAAAGCGCTGATGGCAAATTTTAGAAATTTTGTTTCTGATCTTTGGATGGATACCAAAAAGCGAACAATCCTTCTTTTTGTTTGCGGTTTGATTTTCTTATCTTTCATCCTTTTGGCAGTGCTTTTGCTTCTTCCCGAAGGGGAAGAAAAAAAGCCGGATTTCCCGAAAACAGAAGAAGCATTTCTGCCTGTAACCGAGCCCGAAATCAAAGAAACTTTGCCCGAACCCGAAAAAACCGAAGAGGAAAAACCTCTTTCGAAAACGGTTTTGGCAAAGGGAATCGATGTTTCCAAATGGCAGGGGAAAATTGATTGGGCAAAGGTGAAAGAAGCGGGAATCGAATTTGCTATGATTCGCCTCGGCTACAACGAGAACGGAGCTTGCATGGAAGATGAAAACGCCGCTTGGAATTTAAAAGAAGCCGAGAAAAACGGTATTTTAACCGGAGTTTATTTTTATTCCGGTGCCAAAAATCCTGCGGAAGCAGAGGCCGAAGCAGATTGGGTTTTGAGCAAAATTTCAAGATTTGCCATTTCATTTCCCGTGGTATTTGATTATGAAATTCAAAGCTTGAATCCTGCCGCAAAGCGCACGGACACCGCACTTTCTTTTTTGAATCGGATTGATTCTGCGGGATACGAAGCAATGCTTTATGTTGCTTTAAAAGAATTTGAAGATCCTTCTATTTGGCAAAAAGAGCGCATCCTTTCGCAATATCTTGTTTGGGGTGCTCGGTATATCGGCTCTGTGAGTGCGAGCGTTTTTTATCCCGAAACAAAGATTGATCTTGCTATGTGGCAGTATTCGGATCAAGGAAGCGTGGATGGCATTTCGGGGAATGTGGATTTAAATTTCGCTTATTTTCTTCGCCCGTATTCCGCGCCCAAAATCCCCGAACAAAGCGAGGTGGAAGCGCCCGAGGACTACCGTCAGACTTTTTCGAATTGCAATAAAAAAGTAACAGCGAAAAACGAAGTAAATTTAAGAAAAACTCCGTCGATGCAAGCAGAGATTGCAGGAACCCTCAAAAATGGGGAATATTTGATTTGCACGGGCGAAAGCGATATGGGTTGGTCGCGCCTTGAAAGAGATGGTGAAAAGCTCTATGCCGTAACCTCATATCTGATCACTTCCACCGGCGAAAGCACCTCTCGCGAGGAAAGTTTTCGCGACACTTTTGAGAGTGTAACAGCAAAAGACGAGGTAAACCTTCGCCTTGCCCCCTCCACCGATGCCGAGATCGCAGGCGTTTTGAAAGAAGGGGAGAAACTGATTCGTACGGGCATCGGAGATAAGGGATGGTCGCGATTGGATCTGAACGGCACCCCTGTTTATGCGATTACTTCCTATTTAAAAATAGCAGAATAAAAAAGAAGCTTTGCTTTGCAAAGCTTCTTATTTTTTTTCGATATTTGGCATGGGAAAGGGCTTGAATTCGGGAATCTTTTGCACATAAACCTTTACTTTTAAAGGGTCGAAAATGAAAGCGGAGCAGCGATTGGTTGGCAAAACCACTCCCTTTTTTTTGCAAATGCAATATTCACCGCTAAAAATTTCTTCGCTATATTCGCAATGCGCACAGTTTTTTTCGAGATCTGTTTGTTTTTTCATTTTTCCCCATCCTTTTCCCCCATTTTACACGATTTTTCTTTTTATTACAAGAGTTTTTGCAAAAAAAACATTGCAAACGTGAGCAAAACGGAAAAGATCACTTTCCCCAAAAAGTATTTTTTCACTGAAAGATTGGCTTCCAAAAGAAAGGAAAGACCTTGCAAATGCACAGAAAGCCCATTCCATCCGCACCCCGCGGCGAGCAGAAGAAGCGCTGTTTTTTTGGGAAGAGGGGAAAGCGCTTTGCAGCCCGAGGTTAACTCCAAAAAAAGGCAAACTACGGCCTTTGGAAGCGGGGGGAGAGGGAAAAGATGCAAAAACAATTCGATGATAAAAGAAAAAAAGATAATGCAAGAGGCAATATATAGAAACGATTCTGCCGCCTCGCGAAGAGAGGCGGTGATGATAAGAGGAACGGACGGCGAAGGAAGAGCGTTTGTTTCCTTTTTTTCTTTTTTAAAAAACTTTTTTCCGAAGAATAAGAAAAGGAAGAAAAAAGCAAAAAAAGTTTGCCAGAAAAAAAGAAACCAACCAATCTTTGCATTCCCGAACATCGCATTTCCGCAAAACCCCACCAAAAAAGCGGGACCCGCATGGTTGCAGAAAAAAAGCATGGTTTCGGCCTCTTTTTTGGTAAGAGACCGCGCTTTATAAAGGGAAGCGGCGCCTACCGCTCCCAGGGGAAAGCCCGATAAAAGCCCGAGGAAAAACAAAATAAAAACCGCCTTTTTCCCCGCCATTCCCCGAAAGCAAAAGGTGATCATTTTCGATAGAACCAAAGCGGGAAATAAAGAGGGAAGCGCTCCTTGGAGAGCAAGAGAAACTCCCTTCTTCACCCCGCTTGCCGCCTCTTGGGGGAAAATGAGCGAAAGAAACAATAAGAAAATTGGGAAAAGAAGAAAAATGCGTTTCGGTTTGGTCATAATTCAGGCCCCGATTTGTGTATATTGGAATGATACAGTTTATGCGCAGAAAGGGATTTTTATGGCGAAAAAAAACAATCAAAACGGATTTGGCGGAAAAACAAACAAAGGCGTGATCACGGTGTTTGATGGAAGCAGAGTGATTTTGGAGGGTGTGGAATGTATTGTTTTCTGCGATTCGGAGAAAATGAAAATAAAAAGCAAAGGCGTGTTTGAAATCATAGGAAGCGATCTTTCGCTTCAGGAACTCGGAAACGACAATATCGCCGTAACGGGAAAGATTTCTTCCATTCTCTTTGGAGCATAAGATGAACGGAATTTTCTATTTATTAAGCGGTTTTTACCGAATCACGTTTTGCTCCGAGCATCCCGAGAAAATTTTGAATTTTGCCTTAAAACAAAACATTCCCATCCGAGAAATCAAACGGAAAGAAAACAGTGTTTCGTTTTCGGTTTCTCCTCGCAATTTGCCTCGTTTTGAGCGCTTTTTGAGCGATTTAAAAGAAGGGGAGAGTTATCAGAAAAAAGAGGGCGGGATTCTTCGGTTTTTTTGCCTTTTTCGCAAACGCTTCGGGCTGTTTTTGGGCTTTTTTCTATTTCTTTTTGCCATCTTTCTTTCGAGCCGTTTTGTTTGGGGAGTGGAGATTTTCGGAAATGAAGAAATCACCTCGGAGGAAATCCGAGAAAAACTTTCCGAAGCGGGCTTAAAACCGGGAAAGAGAATCGCAAAAATCGATGCCGATTCCTTTTCGCTCTTGTTTCAGATCAAAAACCCCGAATTTTCTTTTGTGAATTTAAATTTTATCGGCACGAAAGCGATGGTGGAGGTTCGCGAACGCGAAAAATCTGAAAAAAGCGTGCCCTATGAAGGGGCCACCAATCAAGTTGCTTCCATTTGGGGAACGGTGGTTCGCGTGGAAGTGTTTTCGGGGCAGAGCGAAGTGAAAAAAGGCGATGTGGTAACAGAAGGCGCGCTTCTGATCAGCGGAGTGCGCGAAAAAAAGAACGGCTCTTTTTCTGCTGTGCGCGCGCAGGGGAGAGTGTTTGCTCAAACAGAGCGAAGCACCGAGATTTTCGTTCCGCTTTTGCAAAAGGAAAGTGTTTTCACGGGTAGGGAAAAAAGAAAAAAAGTGTATGAATTCTTGGGAATTCCGCTTTCGTTTTCTCTTTTCGGAAAAGCTCCTTTTTCATCTTATCAAACCATCCGGACCGAGGAGTCGGCAGAGCTTTTCGGCCTTGAAATCCCCATTCGGATTCAAGAGGTGATTTTCCTTGAAATCAAGGAAAAAAACGGGTTGGTAGAACTTGACAGAGCACGCAATTTGGCTTATGATAAATATGAAGAATTTAAAAGGGAAACGTTTGCTTCCGACACGGAATTTTTAGAAGAAAAAATTGAGATTTCGGAGCGGGAAGAAGGTGTTTTCCTCACCGCTGAAATTTCGGCAGTGGAAAACATTTGCAAAGAAGTACCGTTTTCTGTGATCTCTTCTTCATAAAAAAATGGAAAGGAAAGAATATGGCAGAAAAAATCATCGAAATCCCCAATCTTGATACCATTGTGGATATTTTTGGCGCATACGATGCCAATGCCCGTCGAATCGAAGAGGCATTCGATGTTGTGATTTATAGCCGCGACGGCGAGATTCGCGTTTCGGGTGAAAAAGAAAGAGTGGATCAGGCCTCTCGTGCCATTTCTTATCTTGAAAAGCTTTCGGCCCTTTCGGGAAATATTTCCGAGCAAAATGTGGATTATGCCATTCGCACCGTGATGGATGGCGATGAAGTGGAAGCGGAAAAATTGATCGGCGATACCATTTGCATCACCGCAAAAGGAAGGCCGATCAAGCCCAAAACCATGGGGCAAAAGGGCTTTGTGGAATGTATTCGCAAAAAGACCATCACCTTCGGGGTTGGCCCCGCAGGCACGGGCAAAACGTTTCTTGCGGTGGCAATGGCAACCGTGGCACTTCGCAAAAAAGAAGTTTCCCGCATTATCATCACCCGCCCTGCAGTGGAAGCAGGGGAGCGGCTCGGCTTTTTGCCGGGCGATTTGCAAAGCAAAATCGATCCTTATCTGCGCCCGCTTTATGATGCCTTATTTGAAATGCTTGGATCGGAAACCTATCAGCGCCTGATGGAAAAAGGCGTGATCGAGGTGGCTCCGCTTGCCTATATGCGCGGCAGAACTCTGGATGATTCCTTTATCATTCTCGACGAAGCGCAAAATACCACTCCCGAGCAGATGAAAATGTTTCTCACCCGCTTGGGTCAGGGCTCGAAAGCCGTGGTAAACGGCGATATCACCCAGATCGATCTTCCCTCGGGCACCCCTTCCGGCCTTGCTCAGGCGCTGGAGGTTTGCAGTGATATTGAAGGCATTGGTATTTATCGCTTAAGCTCCAAGGATGTGGTGCGCAATACCATCGTTTCCCGCATCGTGGAAGCATACGATCGTTACGGAAAGGCAAAAAAATGAAGCACCGCATTCTAATCGAAAATCAGCAAGAGGAAAAAGCACCGTTTCGGGGCTATAAAACCGCGCTTCGCGAAGCGGTTGCCAAAACGCTTGAATCAGAGGGCTTTTCGGAAAGAGCACAGGTGGAGATCACCTTGGTTTCAAGCGATGAGATCCGTCGGCTCAATCGTGAATTTCGCGAGGTGGATCGCAAAACCGATGTGTTATCATTCCCCCTCGATGAAAAAGAATGTGTGGACGGCGCGATTCTTTTGGGAGATGTGATTGTTTGCCCTCAGGTGATTGCAGAGCAAAGTCAGAGATTTCGCACCTCATATCGCGAGGAATTTTGCCTGATGGTGATCCATAGCGTGCTCCATCTTTTGGGATGGGATCACATCGAAGAGACCGAAAAAAAGAAAATGTTTGAAAAACAGGAAGAGATTTTCTTTTCTCTTTACCACCATAAAATCAAAACAGAAGAATAGGAAGAAAACATGCAGGATTTAACTCAAAAAACAGGATTCATTGCCATTGTGGGCCGTCCCAATGTGGGAAAAAGCACCCTTTTAAACACCCTTCTCGGCGAAAAAATTGCCGCTGTTTCGCGCAAACCCCAAACCACCCGCACTTCCATCACGGGAATTTTAACCAAAGGTTCGCGCCAATATGTTTTTCTGGATACCCCCGGTGTACATAAGCCCAGAACCAAGCTTGGCAATATGATGATGAAATCCGTGGGCACCGCCACCACCGATGTTTGCATGGTGCTTCTTGTAACCGAGCCCCTTGCCCAGATTCATCCCATCGAAAGAGAATTGATGGATAAATTCACCAAGATGAAGCTCCCGATGGTGCTTCTGATCAATAAAACCGATATTTATTCTCCGGAAGATATTATCCGCACGATCGATGTGTTTTCCAAGGAATATTCCTTTGCTTCGGTGATTCCGCTTTCGGGCAAAACGGGCGATGGAGTTGACATTATTTTCAAAGAAGCCGAACCGTTTTTGGAAGAAGCAGAATGGTTTTTCCCCTCGGATATGATCACCGATCAGCCCGAGCGCACGATTGCGGGCGAAATCATTCGTGAAAAGCTTTTAAAGCTTTTGGATAAAGAAATTCCCCATGGAATTGCCGTTGTGATCGAGGAATTTAAAGAGTCGCAAAAAAGGATCGACATTCGTGCCGAAATTTTCTGCGAAAAGGCAAGCCATAAAAAGATCGTGATCGGAAAGGATGGCTCGATGCTCAAAAAAGTGGGCTCTTTTGCCCGCGAAGATCTCGAGGCATTTTTCGGTGTGCATGTGAATATCGATCTTTGGGTGAAGGTGAAGGAAAATTGGAGAGATAATGAGCATCTTCTCAATTCC
Source organism: Eubacteriales bacterium (assembly GCA_045658765.1). GTDB lineage: Bacteria > Bacillota > Clostridia > Oscillospirales > SIG627 > RGIG5579. The sequence continues at coordinate 8,538 of JAZOVP010000042.1, forward strand.
TTCGGATTTAAAAAGGACGAGGTATGACACTCACCGTTAAAGGACTTGTGCTCAGAAGCATCAAATATGGGGAAAGCGATAAGCTGATCACCATTCTCACCGAAGAGGGCAAAATGTTTTTCAAAGCCCGCGGCATTCGCTCACTCACGAGCAAAAATGCGGCGGGCTGTGCCGCTTTTGTGTATTCCGAATTCGTTTTGGAAAAAAGAGCGGATAAATGCTATCTTCGTCGCGCCACCCCGCTATATTCAACCATTCGGGCAGGAGCAGAGCTTTCTTCTCTGGCTCTTGCCTCTTATCTTGCGGAAGTGAGTGAAGATACCGCGCGCGATGCCGAAACGGGCAAGGCGGTTTTGCGCCTTTTGATGAATGCGCTTTATTTGATCTCAAAGGAAGATCGATCGGAAGATTTGATCAAAAGTGTGTTTGAAATGCGCCTTCTTGCCGCAAACGGTTTGATGCCGAGCATTACCGAGTGCAGTGTGTGCGGAGTGGGGGCAGAAGAAAAGCCCTCGTTTTTCTTCCGTTTGCTCGAGGGCGATTTGATTTGCCCCGAGTGCTTAAACGAGATGGACACCAATTTTGTTCGCATCAAGAGGGAAGTGATCGCACTTTGCCGAAGAAGCATTGAAATGCCGGAAGAAAAGGCCTATGCCTTGAAAGTTCCGGAAGATATTTTAAAGGATTTTTCCCGCTTCACCGAGCGTTTTTTGATCAGTCAGCTCGAACGGAAATATCAAACTTTAGATTTTTATCGGCAAGTGAAAAATTTGCCCGAAAAAGAACCAAAGGAAATTGAGAATGAAACCATTTGAAAAATCAATCGGGGTTTTGGAATTCGATAAAATTCTCGAAAAGCTTGCCGCGCTTTGCAGTGTGGAAGCAGGGAAAGAGAAAATTCTAACCCTTCGTCCCGAAAACGATATTGATCGCGTTTTGCATTTGCAAAAGCAAACCGGCGCCGCCAAGAGGATTTCTGCCGTGAAAGGTGCGCCCGCCCTTTCCGCGCATCCTTCGCTCCCTGCCATTTTTGATCGAGCAGAAAAAGGCGCGGTTTTAAATCCCGCAGAGCTTTTGCGCGTGGGCACCATTCTCCGTTCGGTGGAAAATGCCCGTGATTACGGCGAGGAACTTTCGGGGGAAAATGCCGCGCTTGGCGAACTGTTTCGCCGCCTTCTTCCGCAACGCTCGCTCGAAAAAGAAATTTTCCGTGCCATTCTTTCGGAAGATACTTTGGCCGACGATGCCTCCCCCGCACTTTTTTCCATTCGCAGAAAAATGAATGCCTGCGCCCAAAAAATTCGCGAATCCCTTCAGCACTATATTTCCGGCGCATACGGGCTCTATTTGCAAGAAAACATTATCACTTTCCGCAATTCCCGCTATGTGATTCCCGTGAAAAGCGAATATAAAAATGAAATCAAAGGGCTCATTCACGATACCAGCTCCAGCGGTGCAACGGTGTTTATCGAACCCATTTCCGTGGTAGAACTCAACAATCAAATCAAGATTTTAGAGGGCGAAGAAAAAGATGAGATCGAGCGTATTCTTGCCACGCTCTCCGCGCAGGTTTCTTCGGTTTGCGATGCTCTGCGCCTTGATTTTTATCTTGTGGTGGAGCTTTCCGTGATTTTTGCAAAAGCAGAGCTTTCTGCTAAAATGGATGCCGCCGAGCCCATCATTTCCCGAAAAGGGGAGCTTATTTTTGATCGCGCCCGTCATCCGCTTTTGGATCGAAAAATTGCGGTTCCCATTTCGCTTACTTTAGGGGTGGATTTTGATACCCTTGTGATCACAGGCCCCAATACGGGCGGAAAAACCGTTACCTTGAAAACCATCGGGCTTTTGGCAATGATGGCGCAAACGGGGCTTCATGTTCCCGCGGAAAGTGCCACCTTGCCCGTTTATCCCGATATTCTTGCCGATATCGGCGATGAGCAAAGCATTGAGCAATCTCTTTCCACCTTTTCTTCGCATATTGTGAATATCATTTCCATGCTCGAATCGGCGCGCCCTTCGGCGCTCATGCTCTTTGATGAGCTCGGAAGCGGCACCGATCCCGTGGAAGGCGCCGCGCTTGCCGAATCCATTTTGGAAACGGTGAAGGAAAAGGGAGTTAAATGCGCCGCAACCACCCACTATGCAGAGCTGAAAACCTATGCGCTCGAAACAGATGGCGTGGAAAACGCTTCCTGCGAATTTGATATTTCCACGCTAAAGCCCACCTATCGCCTCATTATCGGCACTCCCGGCAGATCCAATGCCTTTTTGATCTCATCCAAACTCGGCTTGGATCAAAGAATTATTCAAAAAGCCGAAAATCTCGTGAAAGCCGAAAACCGCCGTTTTGAAAACGTGGTGGGAAAACTCGAAGAAGAGCGCGTTTCGATGGAAAAAGATCGCGAAGAAGCAAAAAAACTTCTCGCAGAAGCCGAAAAAGTGCGCGAAGATGTGATGAAAGAGCGCGAAAGTTTGCTCGGTGCCGCAGAAAAAGAATTGGAACGAGCCAAAAGGGAAGCGCTTCGCCTTGTGAAAAGCGCGAATGCCCTTTCCGATTCCACCTTCGAAAAACTCGAAGAATTGCAGAAAAAAGCACTTCGGGAAAAGGCGCAGGAGGATTTGGAAGAGGAGCGCAGAAAGCTTCGTCTCACCTTGCGCGGCGCAGAAGATCGCATTTCGCGAACCATCGTGGAATCAAAAGAAAATAATGAAGATTATACCCCTCCTCGACCTTATCGAAAATCCGATCGTGTTTTGGTTTCCAATGTGGGAAAAGAGGGTGTGATCGAAAAAATCAGTGGGGAGGAAGCCACTGTTTTGATGGGCAATCTTCGAATGAAAACGCCCCTTTCCTCACTCCGTTTATTAAATGAAATCAAAAAGTCAAATGCCCCCAAAAAGAAGGGCGGAGTTTCCACTTCCCCCCGCAATCATATCTCAAGCAGCGTGGATGTTCGCGGCCTTGTTACCGATGATGCTTGGTTTGTGGTGGATAAGTATTTAGATGATGTGATCCTCACCGGTTTTGAAAGCGTAACCGTGATTCACGGCAAGGGAACCGGCGCTTTGAAGGCGGGTTTATGGCGATATTTCAAAAAAGATCCCCGTATTTTAAGTTACCGTCTCGGACTTTATGGAGAAGGGGATGGCGGGGTTACAATTTTGGAAATGATAAAGTGAATTTTTTGTAAAC
>JAZOVP010000043.1:0-2217 GCA_045658765.1 Eubacteriales bacterium
TATGTTGTGACCAAAGAAGCAACCGAAACCGAAGAAGGTGTAAAAACAGCCACCTGCGCTGACTGCGGAGAAACCAAAGAAGAAACAATTCCCGTAATTTCCGCAAAGCCCGAAACACCCTCGGACAGCGAGCCCACCGACACCGATGGCGACACCAACAACGATTTGATGATCATAATCATTGCGGCTGCAGTAGCAGTAATTGGAGCGGTTATCATCACCGTAGTTGCTGTTAAAAAGAAAAAAGTAAAATAATCAATCATAACAAAAAAGCAGTCCGCGGGGGCTGCTTTTTTAATACACATACTGGAAATTTTCAAGTGTTACGGTGAGGTCGTGGGAGGGAAGGTCGATTTTTATCGGGAATCCAACGGCACGGAAGAGGATATCGTATTTTCCCTTGCTGCACTCACCTGAGTAGGCAAAATTATTGTCCGACTTGGTGGTTTCAAGGCGGTTTTCAAGCGAAAGCAATATCTCGCGGAGTGCCGAAACGTAATTAAAATAGGGGATTTCCTCGGGCAAAATCTCGGTTTCGATGCCGAGATACGAAAGCTTTACCTTCTCGCCGCCGTATTCTGCCTTTAGTCCCTTGATTGTGGCGGGACTTGTGACCTCTGCCGAAAAAACGCCGTTTTCACCGACCGCAATTTCCGCCTCAAACTCGGTTTCGTTATAAACCACCTTGGCGTCACACGAAAAACCGCATTTTTGCGGCTCGAAGGAGGACTGCTCGGAGCAGGCGGTGGTAAAAAGTAAAAGCGTTATTATCGGCAAAATCAGTTTTTTCAAATCGGCTCACCCGTTAAATATATTTCTTAAATACCTCGGGCAGAGCGTTGATTAAATCGGTAGGAAGCATAGAATTCAGGCCTTTCTTTTCGGCGGCGGCATCACCCGCAAGGGCATGGAGAGTAACTCCCAAAACTGCCGCATCAAAAAGGCGTAAGCCTTGTGTAACGAAAGAGGTAATCATACCTGCAAGAATATCTCCGCTTCCGCCTTTGCCCATTCCTGCGTTTCCGTAGGGACAAAGGCACTCTTCACCCGTGGGACTTATGATAATGGTATTATGCCCCTTTAACACGGTGACAGAGTTGGTTTTTTGTGCCAAAACACGCGCATATTTTTCGCGGTTTTCTTGAATCTCGTTTGTGGGAATTCCCAAAAGCCTTGCCGCCTCGCCAGGATGGGGAGTGATAACCGTGTTTTCGCGCTCTGCAATATATTCTATGCAGTCGGACATAACATTCAGACCATCGGCATCCAAAATCAAGGGAATTTTTGTTTCTTTGAGAATTCTTTTTGTGAGCGCCTTGGTATTTTGGTTGTTTCCCATACCGCAACCCACCAAAAGCGCGTTGGCATTCTTCTCGCGCAAAAGGATTTCAGAGATGGCAGATTCTGTAAGGGTTTCTTCCTCGCCAACGGGTGAAAAAATCGCCTCGGGAATAAGGGTGGACACGATTTCATAAATTCTTTCGGGAAGTATACACCGCACAATTCCTGCCCCCGACCTATAAGCCGCGGTGGCAGAAAGCGCGGCGGCACCCGCAAAGCCAACACTACCCGCAACCAAAAGAGAGGTACCGCCCGTGCCTTTATGGTGGTCGGGCGAAAGGTGAGGAATCAGGAGGCGGATTTGGTTAATATCAATTTCTTTCATTATTTTCCCCAAAAAACCCCCCCGAAAAAATCGGGCGTAAAATTTTTATAGTTCACCAAAAACTTCAAGCTTCATCGGTCTTGGAAGGTATTTCTTTATTGCATCGAGCATTCTGTCGTTTGGTGTGATAACAAGGAAAATGCGCTCGCCCTTTTTGGTTTTTACCACGATGGAATAGGTGTTTTCTTCAATGTTACCCGCGAAAATCTTTTTATCCATTCCGTGAGGGATATGAGAGCCCTTTGTGTATTTTTTAATGCTTTCAATCTCGCGGATTTCAAAGGTGGCAACCCTTTTTCTGCGGATTTTATTGGAAATTCTATCAATATCCATTTCGCCGTTTGTGAGAATGTACTCATATTCAAGCTTCAAAAAGGATGCGCCGAAGTGGGAAAAGTAAATCATTGCCACAAATATAGCAAGAATGATGGGTGGAAGCAGATAAAAATAAATGCAAATTGCCGCAAAGATGGCTGCAAGGGCAATTCCCGCAAAATAAATTCCGATAATAGAAAGTGTGTTTTTTGTGTTTCTGATTTTAACAAGCTGTT
>JAZOVP010000044.1:0-2088 GCA_045658765.1 Eubacteriales bacterium
GCGGGACCCATTTATGGGTAGTAAGTAACAGTTGCATGGCTGGCTGGCCAATCCCAAAACGCACTTGTGCGTCGCCAGTATCGTTTAGGGCTATGCCCGAAAATGAAATACCCCCCGTTATACGGGGGGATTTTTATTTTAAAGATGTTTTAAAATTTCAGCGGCATCGGGAAGCACAAGATCGGGCTGATCGGGAGAAGAATTCAAAATTTCGTTTGTTGTTTCTCCGCTCATCACAAGAATACTCAAAATCTCGGCGGCAAGCCCGCTTTTGATATCGGTATAAATGCGATCGCCCACCACTGCGGTTTCTTCTTTTTTTGCACCCTTTTTCTTGCGGGCAAGTTCCATCATCAAAGCGGAGGGCTTGCCGATCACAAAGGGAGTTTTTCCCGTGGCATTTTCAATCATTTTGCACACACTTCCGCAATCGGGCACACTTCCGAATTCCGTTGGGCATACCAAATCGGGATTGGTGGCAAGATAGGGAAGATCGGGGCGGGTGAGAAGAAGTTTGCTCACATCTTCGAGCTTTTGGAAGGTGAGTTCGGTATCAAATCCCATCACCACACATTCCACTTCATCAAGCTTATTTGTTACCTCAAATCCGTTTCCTTCAAGCTCTTCAATCAGAGAGCGTGTGCCGCACACATAAAGCTTTTTCTTTGGAAAATGCTCCAAAAGATAATGGGAAAGCGCTTGAGAGGAGGTATAAAAATCTTCTTCAGTTGCCGCAATCCCGAGCTTTTCAAGTTTTTTCACATAATCCTTCGGGCTTTTCGAAGAATTGTTTGTGGTGAATAAATAATCTTTTCCGCTTTCGCGGATCTTCTTTAAAAGCTCTTTTGTGAAGGGAAAAAGACGGTTTCCGATATAAAGGGTGCCGTCCATATCAAATAAAAAGAGCTTGATGTTTGAAATCCGTTCCATTTTTATCCTCAAAAATTACTGTTCGATGGCAAACGCCACTCCGTCGATTTTCAGAAAGTCATCCGGCAAAAGGCCTTTTCTGCGATCCATCACAACATCCACTCCCAAATGCCCCGAGCATCCGCTCAGCGGAGAATACACGCGAAAAACGGGTTCGGATGCGCAAAGGGAATTCACCTGATCGAGAAAAGGATTGAGTTTTGCCATCTCTTCGATTTCCACATAAACCACAAGGGCATTTTTCTTTCCTCTTTCAAGCTTTGCAAATAAAATCAGGGCAATCAAAAAGAGAAAAGAGGCAATGAGCGCTCCGGAATAAAATCCGTAGCCGATGGCAATTCCAAGGGTTGCGGTGGCCCATACTCCCGCGGCGGTGGTAAGGCCCATGATCATATTATCGTTTTTCAATATAATCATTCCCGCGCCCAAAAAGCCCACTCCGCTGATCACCTGCGCCGAGAGCCGAAGCACATCGCCCGTGCCGAATTCATTTTGAATAAAAATTCCTGTCATCGCGGTCATCGCGGCGCCAAGGCAAACCAAAATATGGGTTCTCATTCCCGCCGCACGGCCGTGGCGTGCTCGTTCCATTCCGATCAAAAGTCCGATGATCACCGAAAGAAATGCGCGAAATGCCACAACTTCGATTTTCAAATCAATCACCTCTTGCATATAGTTTCATTATGTTATGCCGATTTCGGAGAAAAAATGACAGAGATGCAAAGAACTTCTCGGTATCTTTGCATCCCTCTTCTTTTATAGAATCAATCGCGTTTTGGGGGCACGGTGAAAATCAATAATTTTCAGCGTGAATTTCAAAATAGCTCTTGGGGTGAGCGCAGGTGGGGCACAATTCGGGTGCTTTGGTACCAACAATGATATGACCGCAGTTGCGGCATTCCCAAACCTTCACTTCGCTCTTTTCAAAAACAGCGGCAGTTTCCACGTTTTTGAGCAGGGCGCGATAGCGTTCTTCGTGGTGCTTTTCGATCGCAGCAACGAGGCGGAATTTCGCAGCCAGCACGGGGAAGCCTTCTTCTTCCGCCGTTTTTGCAAAGCCTTCGTACATATCGGTCCATTCGTAGTTTTCACCGTCTGCAGCAGCAGCGAGGTTTGCGGCGGTATCACCGATGCCGTTCAGTTCTTTGAACCAAAGCT
>JAZOVP010000045.1:0-7005 GCA_045658765.1 Eubacteriales bacterium
GTTCAAATTAAGGTAAAAATGACTGTTTATAATTGACTTTGGCGGCAAAACGTGGTAAAGTATTATGATATCATAGATAAATTATAAAAATAAACTCATCGAAAGGAGTTTTTATGGTAATTTTGGGGATCGACCCTGGAATCGCAACCACGGGCTACGGTGTGTGTCGCAAGGAAAAAGATCGCTTTGAATATCTCGATTGCGGCGTGATCGAAACCGCAAAAGGCCAGCCGGTTGAAATGCGAATCCGCCATATCCACGATTGTGTGGTTTCATTGATCAAAAAATTCAATCCCGATGCCCTTGCCATTGAAGAACTCTTTTTTGCCAACAATCAAAAAACCGTTATCAACGTTGCGCAGGCAAGAGGTGTGATTTTGCTTGCGGCGCAGGAAAAAGGAATTCCCATTTTTGAATATACCCCGCTTCAGGTAAAGCAATCCGTGGTTGGCTACGGAAGGGCCGAAAAGCGTCAGGTAATGGAAATGGTTCGCATTCTCTTTCATTTGCCCGGTGTTCCGAAACCAGACGACGCCGCCGATGCTTTGGCGATCGCGCTCACCCATGCTTATCGCTCGGCTTCCCGCATCGCAAGACTTCAAGGTGTTTCCGACGCTAAGAAAACAGGAGGTAAATAATGTTTGATTATATTTTTGGCTCGGTTGCCGCGCTTTCTCAAAATCAATGTGTGATCGATACCGCGGGAATCGGTTGGAGCTTTTTGATTTCCACCAAAACCGCAGGTAAGCTTTCCGGTCAAAAGGAAGCGAAAATTTATTCTTATCTCAATATCGGTTCCGCCGATCGTGCTTCCATGGAGCTGTTTGGATTTTCCACCACCAAAGAAAGAGATTTCTTTTTGATGCTGATTTCCATTTCGGGAATCGGCCCCAAAGCTGCAATTTCCATTCTTTCCGCTCTGGATCCGGAGGAACTTGCCATGTGTGTTCTTTCCGGCGATGCAAAGTCTATCACCGCCGCGCAAGGCATTGGCATGAAAAACGCCCAAAAGATTATTTTGGAACTGAAAGATAAAATCGCGAAAACAACCACCGCCGAATCCGTGGCAACCTCGCCCGCCGCTGCTCCCTTATCGGATCAGTCGGAAGCGATCAATGCACTGGTTGTTTTGGGCTATCAGCCGCAAGTTGCCGCAAGCGCAGTCCGCGCCGCCGCACCGAAAGCAAAAGATTTGCAGGATCTGATCCGTCTTGCTTTAAAATCATTGGGAGAATGATGCAGTATGACAAACGAATTTGAAACCGATTTTGAAAATCGCATTGTTTCCGCAAGTTTCACTCCTGCCGATGCCGCAGAGGAATTCGGAGAAGAGGTTACTCTTCGTCCAAAAACTTTGTCGGATTATGTCGGTCAGGAAAAAATCAAAGATAATTTAAAAGTTTTTATCCAAGCCGCAAAGCTCAGAGGAGAGCCGCTCGATCATATTTTGCTCTATGGCCCTCCCGGTCTCGGCAAAACCACCCTTTCCCATATCATTGCAAATGAAATGGGAGTAGGCATCAAAATCACCTCCGGTCCTGCGATTGAAAAGCCGGGCGATCTTGCCGCAATTTTGTCTTCTCTTTCGGCGGGAGATGTTTTGTTTATCGATGAAATTCATCGTCTTTCTCGCGCGATCGAAGAAATTCTTTATCCCGCCATGGAAGATTTCGCTTTGGATATTATTATGGGCCAAGGCCCTGCCGCCAGAAGCATTCGCATTCCGCTCGAAAAATTCACCTTGATCGGCGCCACCACCAGAGCGGGAAGTCTTTCTTCTCCTCTGCGCGATCGCTTCGGTATGCTGATGCGCCTTGAACTTTATACCAACGATGAACTCGCTTCCATCGTGGAGCGTTCCGCAGGGATTCTGAATATTCCCATTCAGCCAAACGGCGCTTTGGAAATTGCTTCCCGAAGCCGCGGAACCCCCCGTATTGCAAATCGCCTTCTGAAACGAGTTCGCGATTTTGCAATGGTGAAAGGTGATGGTGTGATTACCGATGAAATTGCAAAGCTTGCCCTTGATCGTTTGGAAGTCGATCATTTAGGCCTCGATCAGGTGGATCGAAAATTGCTTTCTGCCATCATTCGCAATTTCGGCGGTGGTCCCGTTGGTTTGGAAACCCTTTCCGCAACCGTTGGCGAAGAATCGGTTACCATCGAAGATGTGTATGAACCGTATTTGATGCAAATTGGCTTTTTATCGCGCACCCCGCGCGGAAGATGCGCCACCCCGCATGCTTATCGCCATTTGCAAATCCCTTATCATGCTCCTTCCGAGCAGATCTCGATGGAAGGAATGGAGAATAACTAATGTGGTATCTTGAAAATCTGGGAGATTATGAACTCCTCGATTGCTCCGACGGTCAGCGTTTGGAGCGTTGGGGTGATTATATTTTAATTCGCCCCGATCCTCAGGTTGTGTGGCAGAATATTCGCCGCCATCCCGCTTGGAAAAAGGCAGATGCGGTTTATTCCCGAAGCCGCGCAGGCGGTGGTGCTTGGAATGAAAATAAACTTCCTGAAATGTGGGAATGCAAAATTGCGGATTTGGATTTTCATGTTAAGCCGATGGGCTTTAAGCACACGGGTGTTTTCCCCGAGCAGGCTACCAACTGGAAATGGATCGAATCCCTTTGCAAAAAAAGAACCGATCAGGGAAAAGAAGTAAAGGTTCTCAATCTTTTTGCCTATACGGGCGGAGCAACTCTTGCCGCCGCAAAGGGCGGTGCATCAGTTTGCCATGTTGATGCCGCCAAAAATATGGTGCAGATGGCAAAAGAAAATATGCGCCTTTCGGGCTTCGGCGATGCGCCTTGTCGTTATCTTGTCGACGATGCCCTGAAATTTGTGCAAAGAGAAAAGCGCCGCGGCAATCGCTACGATGGAATCGTGATGGATCCGCCCTCCTATGGCCGAGGCCCGAAAGGGGAAATGTGGCACTTAGAAGATAGCATCCACGAGCTCATTCGCGAAACCGCTTCCGTATTAAGCGACGATCCGCTGTTTTATCTTGTCAATTCCTATACCACCGGCCTCTCCGGCAGTGCGGTATCGTATCTTGTAAACGAAGAAGTTTGTTCGCGCTTCGGCGGTGTGGTTCGAAGCGATGAAGTTGGTCTTCTCGTGAAAAGCACCGGAAAATGTTTGCCCTGCGGGTTTGCAACCCGTTGGGAAAAGGAGTAATTTTTGAAACCTAATGAAATGATCTCTCTTCAAAACGTTTCGTTTTCTTATGAAAGCGAAAATCCCGAAGAGCAAAACGCTGCTGTTAAAAATGTAAATCTCACGATCGAGAAGGGTAGTTTTGTTGCCATTCTCGGCCGTAACGGAAGCGGAAAAAGCACCCTTGCAAAATTGATGAACGGGGTATTGATTCCCAATGAAGGAAAAGTCATCGTCTGCGGGCTCGATACTTCCGAGGAAGAAAATCTTCTCCCGATCCGCAAGCGCGTTGGGATGGTGTTTCAAAATCCCGATAATCAGCTTGTTTCAAATCTTGTCGAAGAAGATGTGGCATTCGGCCCCGAAAATTTAGGTCTTGAGCCCAAAGAAATTCGAAAGAGAGTCGATCTGGCTTTAGAAAAAGTTGGAATGACCGAGTTTTCCCGTCATTCTCCCCATAAGCTTTCGGGCGGTCAGAAGCAAAGGGTTGCCATTGCGGGAATTCTTGCCATGCTTCCCGAATGTATCCTCTTCGATGAATCCACTGCCATGCTGGATCCTCAAGGCAGAAGCGAAATCATGCAAAGCATCCTTTCGCTGAATCAAAAAGAAAACATCACCGTTGTTTTAATCACCCACCATATGGACGAGGCGGTGCAAGCCGATCGCGTTGTGGTAATGGAAAACGGCGAGATTGTGAAAGACGGTAGCCCTGAAGAAGTGTTTTCCGATGTTCCGTTTCTTCACAAAGCGGGTCTCGATGCACCGCAGGTTACCGAACTGATCCATTTGCTTTCGGAAGATCCCGCCCTCTCCGATCGCTTTGAATTCCCGAAAGGAATTCTCGGCGAAGCCGAAGCGGCAGATTTTATAACCTCATTGTTTGGAAAAGAGTAAAATGTCAGAAATTAAATTAGAACATGTGTCTTATCTTTACGGCGCCAACACCCCTTTTTCTAAAACCGCGCTCAAAGATATCAATCTTACTTTCACTCCCGGCGTGATCACCGGCATCATCGGCCATACCGGAAGCGGAAAAAGTACTTTGGCTCAACTTTTAAACGGAATTCTGCGCCCAACCGAAGGAAAAGTTCTTTTGGATGGCGAAGATGTGTTTTCCGTATCCAAAGATCGTGTAAATACCCGTTTTCGCGTTGGGCTCGTCTTTCAATATCCGGAATATCAGCTTTTCGAGGAAACGGTCTATCAAGATATTGCTTTCGGACCTAAAAATATGGGCAAATCCGAAGAGGAGATTCGTTCTCTTGTTTTGGATGCCGCTCATTTCACGGGTGTTTCCGAAGAAATTCTTCAAAAATCACCTTTTGAATTGTCGGGTGGTCAAAAAAGAAGAGTTGCCATTGCAGGCGTTCTTGCAATGGATCCCGAAGTGATTGTTTTGGATGAACCCGCCGCAGGACTTGATCCGAGCGGAAGGGAAGAAATCCTCGGAAGACTTCGCGCCTATCAGCGCACCAAAAAGAAAACCGTGATTCTCATTTCCCATAGCATGGAAGATATTGCCCGTTATGCTGATGAACTCGTTGTTCTCAAAGATGGCGAAATTTTCATTCACAACACGGTGAATACTGTTTTTTCAGATCCGAAAAGATTGGAAGAAGCCCATCTTGCCATTCCGCAGATCACCCGTCTTGCGATGCTTCTTCGAAATCGTGGAATCCCGATTTCCGATTCGATCCACACCGTTTCCGATGCTCTTTTCGAACTGGCAAAACTTTTGAAGGGAGAAAAATAATATGCTCAAAGATATTACTCTGGGTCAATTTTTCCCCGGAAACAGCATCTTGCACCGTTTGGATCCGCGCCTCAAGGTGCTCCTCATGCTTTCCTTTGTTGTGTTTGTATTCTTCGCGGATAATCTTTTGTCTTTTTCGTATTTATTCCTTCTTGTTGCCTTTATGGTTGTTTTGTCCGGCATTTCAGTGAAAGTTATTCTAAAAGGGCTTGGTCCGATCGTTTTTATTTCGATCTTCACCGCGATCATCAATCTTTTTTGGACCACGGGCGAAACTCCTCTTTTCCAGTTTTACTTCATTCGAATTTTCCCCGAAGGAATTTGGCGTGCCGTTTATATGGTTCTCCGCATCATTTCCTTGGTAGTTGGCACAAGTCTTCTTCTCACCTATACCACCAGCCCCATGGATCTTACCGATGCGATGGAATCCCTTTTATCGCCCCTAAAAAAAATCAAGGTTCCGGTTCATGAGTTTGCGATGATGATGAGTCTTGCCCTCCGCTTTGTGCCCACCCTCATCGAAGAAACCGAGCGTATTATCAATGCCCAGAAAGCAAGAGGTGCCGATTTTGAAACCGGAAATTTGCTCAAGCGCGCAAAAGCTTTGATTCCGATTTTAATTCCGCTTTTTATTTCTTCTTTTTCCCGTGCAACCGATCTTGCGATTGCGATGGAGTGTCGATGCTATGTTGGCGGAGAGGGAAGAACCCGAATGAAAGTGATGCGCATCCGATTTTCTGATGTGATTTCATTTTTATTCCTCATTCTTCTGTTTTTTGGAGTTTTGCTCCTATCTTTCGTCAATCTTCCTATCGGTGGTAGTTTATGATACGTATAAAACTTGTCATCGCATACGACGGCAGCGCTTATCACGGTTGGCAAATTCAGCCCAATGCAGTAACCGTTCAAGGAACCTTGCAAGCGGTTCTTTCCGAAGTTTATAAAGAAAGCATCACCCTTTTCGGATGTAGCCGAACCGATGCGGGAGTGCACGCCAAAAATTTTGTTTGTCATGCCGATGTTCCGTTTGCGATCCCGCTCGATAAATTGCCCCTTGCTTTGAATGCTTATTTGCCTGATGATATTTCCGTATTAAAGGCAGAGGAAGTGTCGTCCGATTTTCACGCAAGGTTTTCCTGCAAAGGGAAAACCTATCAGTATCTTCTTTGGAACGGTCGCATCCGCGATCCGTTTCTTCAGAAAAGAGCGGGGTTTCATCCCTCTCCCTTAAATGCAGAAAATATGAATCAAATGGCTCAAAGCTTTGTTGGCGAGCATGATTTCACCGCGTTTATGGCAGCAGGATCCGAAATCACCGATGCCGTGCGAACAATTTATTCCTTCTCCGTTGAAAGAAGCGGCGATTTGATCATATTCACAGTATCGGGCAATGGCTTTTTATATAATATGGTTCGGATCATGGTCGGCACTTTAATTTCCGCCGATCAAGGAAAACTCGATCGAAGCCTTCCCGAGATCATTCTTTCGAAAGATCGAACCTTGGCTGGAATTACCGTTCCGCCGCAAGGCCTTTATCTCGAGGCACCGTTTTTTGATTAATAAATCCTCACGCAAAATATGAAAGGAGCGATTTGGTATGAACCGCAAGGATCAGAAGAATCTCGGTGATTCTGAAAAAAAGCAAAAAAAATACCGTTTGTATAAGTTTGTTGCCATCACTTTGCTCATTGTGTTTTTGCTTGGTGGGCTTCTGCTTTTTGAAAATGATATCACCATTGAAAATCTTCGCTATTTGGTCAAATATCTTGATTTTTCTTCTTCCGGCGCCTTCACCGACGGCTCCGTGATTTACTACAATTCGGATTCCGGCAATCGTTTCCACGTTTTTCGCGGCGATCTTGCCTTGGTCAATTCGGGCAATGTTTCCCTTTACGATCGAAGGGGAAGCGTGGTTATGACAGATTCTTATAATATGTCGAATCCCACTGCAGTTTGCGGCGAAAAGTATCTGATTATTTATGATCTTGGCGGCCATCAAGTTCGCCTCTATAATTCCTTTTCTCTTCTGTATGAAAAAAACTTTGATTATATCGTTCAGTCTGTATCGATCAATGATGACG
>JAZOVP010000046.1:0-5221 GCA_045658765.1 Eubacteriales bacterium
TACTTCGATCTGATAAGAATCAGCCACTCTCTTATATTCGGCTTCGATTTCTTTTGCACCGATCTTGAATTTTTCTGCTTTGGCAATTGCTTCAAGTGCCAGAGTTGCTTTCACCTGACGCTCTGCCTGAGGACGGAGTTCTTCCATCATCTTTTCTTTGGTCATGCCCGAATACTGCAAATACATTTCCATCGAAAGACCCTGCTGCATCAAACGGTTGCCGTAATCCTGGAACATATTCTCGGCTTCGTTTTCAAACATGCAAGCGGGAATATCGCCTTCAATGCCTTCAATGATGCCGGTCAGAAGCTGCTCTTCCACTTTGTGGTCTGCTTCTTCTGCATTTCTCTTTTCTATCTTTGCCTTAATATCTTTCTTGTATTCAGCCAAAGTTTCAAAATCGGAAACGTCTTTTGCAAATTCATCGTCGAGCTCGGGGAGTTCCACTTTTTCAATGCCGTTGAGGGCTACTTTAAACACAGCTTCCTTTCCCTTGAGTTCTTCTGCCTGATAGTCTGCGGGGAAGGTAACGGTTACATCGAAAGCATCGCCGATCTTGTGGCCGATGATCTGTTCTTCAAAACCGGGGATAAACTGACCGCTGCCGAGGGTGAGGTGGTGAGCTTCGCCCTTGCCGCCTTCAAATGCCTTGTCGCCGATGAATCCTTCGAAATCGATGATGGCAATATCATCTTTTTCAGCGGCTCTGTCGGTGATTTCGATGGTTCTGGAATTTCTCTGACGAACTCTTTCCAGTTCTGCATCCACTTCAGCTTTTGCCACTTTCTTCACGGTCTTTTCGGCTTTGATACCCTTATAGTTCTTCACGGTGATTTCGGGCTTGGTCCAGTATTTTGCAGTGAGAGCAACGCCGTTTTCATCAATATCGCCAAGCTCGAGTTCGGGCTGGCTTACCACGTCGATCTTTGCTTCCTTCACTGCTTCTTCCAAAACGGAAGGCAAAAGCTCATTGAGAGCATCTTCATAGAAAATTCCCTTGCCGTACATTTTTTCCACAATGGCACGGGGTGCCTTTCCTTTGCGGAAGCCGGGAACCGAGATCCGAGCGGCCTGCTTTTTATACACTTTGTTTACCTGTGCTTCAAATTCTGCCTTGGGGATCTGGATTTCCAGAACGGACTGATTTTTTTCGCCTTGTTTTACGCTTTTTAAACTCATTTTTCTCAACTCCTGAAAGTCTTTTGGTATAGATAAAATCTATCTTTACAATTATATCCAAGAAGCCATTTTTTGTCAAGGGAACAAAACCAAAAACGGCTTTTTGCACGAATTCGGGCGAAAAAAGGGGCATCTTTTGGCAAAATCACAATTCAAAGGGGGATTTTTCTTGCTCTTCGGGGCAAAAGATGATATAATAAAAGAAGATGAGTGCGAAGTATCATACGCCGGAAAGGAATCCATTATGACAATCGAAAAAATCTTATCCCATGTGGATCACACCCTGCTCTCCCAAAGCGCTACTTGGGAGGAAATCAAAGCCCTGTGCAACGATGCCATCCGCTATTCCACGGCATCGGTTTGTATTCCCCCTTCTTTTGTGAAAAAGGCAAAAGAATATGTGGGCGAAAAAATGAAAGTATGCACCGTGATCGGCTTTCCGAACGGGTATCATCTTTCCGAAGTAAAAGCCCATGAAGCCGCCCTTTCCGTGCGCGACGGCGCGGATGAAATCGATATGGTAATCAATCTCGGCTTTGTGAAAGAAAAGAAATTTGATCTTGTTTTGGAAGAAATCAAGCTCGTTCGAGCTGCCACCGAAGGCAAAATTTTAAAGGTCATCATCGAAACTTGTCTTCTCACCGAAGAAGAAAAAATCCGCCTTTGCGAAATTGTGGGCGAATCCGGGGCAGACTATATCAAAACCAGCACCGGCTTTTCCACGGGCGGTGCCACCGAGGAAGATATTCGTCTTTTTGCAAAGCATGTGAAAAAGCCGCTTCTTATTAAAGCGGCAGGCGGAATCAAAACCATCGATGATGCCTGTCTTTTCCTCTCCCTCGGCGCCGATCGACTCGGCACCAGCCGCATTGTGAAGATTGTGAAAGAATCCAAATAAGGAGAATTTTTTTATGAATTATCCCACCCCTCATATCAAAGCCACCCCTTCCGATTTTGCCAAAACCGTTTTGATGCCCGGCGATCCTCTCCGCGCAAAATTTGTGGCGGAAAATTTTTTGGAAGCCCCCCGCCTTGTCAATAATGTGCGCGGAATTCAGGGATATACCGGCCGCTATGAAGGGGAGCTTATTTCCGTGATGGCAAGCGGTATGGGAATGCCCTCGATTGCCATTTATTCGCATGAACTTTTCTCCGCCTTCGGGGTGGAAAATATCGTTCGCATCGGCTCTGCGGGTGCCATGCAGGAAAATATCAAACTGCGCGATATCGTGATTGGTCAGGGTGCTTGCACCGATTCGAATATGGCAAATCACTTTGCTCTTCCGGGCTCCTTTGCCCCCATCGCATCCTTTTCTCTTCTTCGCATCGCCGTGGAAGAAGCCGAAAAAATGGGACTTCATTATCATGTTGGCAATCTTTTTTCTTCCGATGTTTTCTATCGCGATGAAGAAAATCTTGCCCTCGAAGAAACCTCCTGTCGCCTTTGGAAAAAAATGGGAGTGATGGCGGTGGAAATGGAAGCCGCGGCGCTTTATATGAATGCCGCCCGCCTTGGAAAACGCGCCCTTGCTGTTTGCACCGTTTCCGATCATCTGATCACGGGCGAAGAAACCAGCTCCGAAGAAAGGCAGAATTCCTTCACCCAAATGATGGAGCTCGCCCTGCGCGCTTCTTTGAGGTTCTGATATGCCAAAAAGAGTTTTTATTATTGTGCTCGATTCGCTCGGAGCAGGGGAGCTTCCCGATGCCGAGCTGTTCCAAGATCAAGGTTCGCATACCATCAAAAGCATTTCCCGTTCCGATTTCTTTTCGATCCCGAATCTTTTAAAAGCGGGGCTTGGAAATATTGAAGGGCTCGAATTTTTGCCAAAAGAAGAAAAGCCCTTGTTTGCCTTCGGCAGAATGGCAGAAAAATCCAAAGGAAAAGATACCACCATCGGCCATTGGGAACTTGCAGGCATCATTTCCGAAAAGCCGCTCCCAACCTATCCCGATGGCTTTCCCGAATCCCTCCTTGCCGAATTTTCCCGCAGAGTGGGAAGGGGAGTTCTTTGCAATAAGCCCTTCTCGGGCACCGAAGTGATCCGCCTTTTTGGTCAGGAGCATTTAAAAACAGGGGATCTGATCGTTTATACTTCAGCGGATAGCGTGTTTCAAATTGCCGCCCATGAAGAAAAAGTGCCAATCGATGAGCTTTATCGGATTTGCAAAATTGCAAGAGATTTGCTTTCGGGCGAGCACGGAGTGGGCAGGGTCATCGCCCGCCCCTTTATCACAGGGGAAAACGGCTTCGAACGCACTGCAAACCGCCACGATTATTCCATCGCGCCCCCGAAGAAAAGCGTTTTGGATTATGCCAAAGAAAAAGGTCTTGATGTGATTTCTATCGGCAAAATCGAAGATATTTTTGCAGGCCAAGGAATCACCGAAAGCCATCGCACCCAAAACAACGCCCATGGAATCGAAACCTTTCTTTCGATTGCTCGGCGCGATTTTCATGGAATCTGCTTTTTAAATCTTGTGGAATTTGATTCGCATTACGGCCATCGCAACGATGCCGATGGCTATGCCCGCGCTCTTTCCGAATTCGATGCCGCCATGCCCGCGATTTTAAGCAAAATGAAAGAAGAGGATCTTTTGATCATCACCGCCGATCACGGCTGTGATCCAGGCACTCCCTCCACCGATCATTCCCGCGAATATGTGCCGCTTCTTGTTTGGGGAAAAGATCTTGCGGGCATATCTCTTGGCACCCGTGAAAGTTTTGCCGATCTTGCCGAAAGTGTTTCGGAATATTTCGGGCTCGATGCTTCTTTTGATAGCAAGAGTTTTTTAGATAAAAAGGAGAATTTGGTATGAATATGTATCAGATCCTTCAAAAGAAAAAAGAAAAAAAGGCGCTGAATCGGGAAGAAATTTCCTTTTTTGTGCGCGGTTTTACCGAAGGAAAAATTCCCGATTATCAGGCATCGGCTCTTTTGATGGCAATTTGCCTTCAGGGAATGGATGAAGAAGAAACCGCAATCCTCACCGAAGAAATGATGAATTCGGGCGATACCGTGGATCTTTCTGCCTTTGGGGAAACGAGCGTGGATAAGCATTCCACGGGCGGAGTGGGCGATAAAACCACCCTCATCCTTGCCCCGATTGTTGCCGCCGCAGGCGGTGTGGTTGCCAAAATGAGCGGCAGAGGCCTCGGTCATACGGGAGGCACGGTGGATAAAATGGAATCCATCCCCGGTATGAAAGTGGCGCTTTCTTCCGAAGAATTTTTTGAAATCGTGAAAAAAGCAGGAGTATCGGTGATCGGGCAAACAGGGAATCTGGCTCCTGCCGATAAAAAGCTTTATGCCTTGCGCGATGTTACCGCCACAATCGATTCGATTCCTCTGATTGCTTCGAGCATTATGTCAAAAAAATTGGCATCGGGTGCAAAAAGCATTGTTTTGGATGTGAAATACGGATCGGGCGCTTTTATGAAAACTGCCGATGATGCGCGAGCACTTGCCAAAGCGATGGTTGCCATCGGCAAGAAACTCGGTCGCAAGGTGGTGGCGTTTCTCACCGATATGGATGCTCCTCTCGGATGCGCCATCGGAAATGCGCTGGAAGTGAAAGAAGCGGCGGAAGTATTAAAAGGGAAGGGCGATCCTTCTCTCACCGCGCTTTGCCTGGCTCTTGCCGCCCAAATGATTTCGCTTTCGCTTTCTGTTTCAATGGAAGAAGCCAAAAAAATTGCCGAAAAGGAGCTTCGTTCCGGCAATGCATTCCGGAAAATGAAAGAATGGGTATCGCTTCAAGGCGGCCAAGAAACTGCCCTCGATGATTTTTCCCTTCTTCCCGAAGCCCCGTTTTCCCATTCGGTTTTCGCCTCAAAAAGCGGCTATCTTCATTCGATGCACACCGAAAAAATCGGTCTTGCCGCGGGGGCTCTCGGTGCAGGCAGAAAAACAAAAGAGGATCCCATCGATTACGGCGCGGGGATCCTGCTTCATAAAAAAACGGGTTCTTTCATCGAAAAAGGCGATCCGATCGCCACTTTCTATGCTTCCGATCCTGCGCTCTTTGAAGCGGCAGAATC
>JAZOVP010000047.1:0-1168 GCA_045658765.1 Eubacteriales bacterium
CGGGCTTCACAGGGCCAGTCCCTCCGCCGCTCTTGATAAGCATATTAAATTTTACGGTATTCATTATATCATATTGAGAAGAAAAAATCAAGTGGCTTCATAAATTTTTTTGCTTTTTCGTCTTTTTTTGCATTTCAAAAAACATCCATTAACGAAACAAAAACACCTTTTTCGGAAATTTTAAATATATGAATCCTTATCGGCGTGTGTTATAAT
This sequence comes from Eubacteriales bacterium, assembly GCA_045658765.1. Classification (GTDB taxonomy): domain Bacteria; phylum Bacillota; class Clostridia; order Oscillospirales; family SIG627; genus RGIG5579. The sequence continues at coordinate 217 of JAZOVP010000047.1, forward strand.
AGTAGTATAAAGCCGATATGTTTTTTCATTTTACAAAAACGGAAGAATATATCTTTTTCAAGAAAGGATATCAAATTATGTGGACCGAAGAAAAGCTCAATGCACTGCAAACCGCGCCCTCCGATGCATTGGTATCGGATATAAAAAAGATCGACGGCGATATCATCGTGCTCGGTGCGGGCGGAAAAATGGGACCGACACTCTGCGTACTCGCAAAAAACGCGGCAAAGAAGGCAGGCATCGAAAAACGCGTGATCGCGGTTTCTCGCTTCTCCGATCCGATCGCGCTTCAATATCTTCATGAAAACGGCGTGGAAACCGTCAGCGCGGATCTTTTGGATACCGATGCGCTTGCGGCTCTGCCGAACGTTAAAAACGTAATCTTCATGGCCGGAAGGAAATTCGGCACGGACGGTAGCGAGCATCTTTCCTGGGCTATGCACGCTTCCCTCCCCGCCTCTGTTGCAAAAAAATATAAAGATGCAAGGATCGTTTCCTTTTCCTCCGGCAACGTGTATCCCATTGTTCCGCTCTCGCACGGACCTTGCACGGAGGATGACAAGGCCGCTCCGATCGGAGAATACGCCATGAGCGTGCTGGCGAGAGAACGAGCCTTTGAATATGCATCCAAGGCATACGGCACCAAGGTATTCAATTTCCGCCTCTGCTTTTCCGTGGATCTGCGCTACGGCGTTCTTTACGACTGTGCAGAAAAGATCATGAGCGGCACCCCCATTTCGCTTGCCAATCCCGTACTGAACTGCATCTGGCAGGGCACGGCGATCGAAAATGCTATCCGTGCGCTTCTGCTTGCAGAAAGCCCGATGCGGACGATGAACATCGTAGGACCTGAAACGCTTTCGGTACGCTCCGTTTGCGAAAAGCTCGGAAAACATCTTGGAAAGACTCCGATCTACGCTTGCGAGGAAGGTGACTCCGCTTATATTTTCGG
>JAZOVP010000048.1:0-1019 GCA_045658765.1 Eubacteriales bacterium
TCCCCCAAAAGCCGAACAAATACCAGCCTGCAAAGGTTGCAAAAAGTGCAGGCAGCGGATGAAGCCCTAAGGTGTTTCCCAGTAATTTCGGCTCCACGATCTGACGCACCACCAAAACGATTACATATAAGATCAAAAGCCCAAGACCGAGAAAATAGTAGCGATTCCATAAAGCAACGCATGCCCACGGAATCAAAACGGTTCCCACCCCCAGCACCGGCAAAAGATCAACCAGTGCCACCAGCAATGCCAATAAAAAGGCATATTTTTGACGCAAGATCAAAAATCCTGCCAAAAGCAACAGAAAAGTAAGTCCCAAAAGCAACAGATAAACTCGCAGAAACCGTCCCGAAACCTGTTTTGCCGATTTTTTCCATACGGGAAGCCTTTGTTGCACCGCAGTCGGCAAGTATGCACTCATCGCACAAAGCAGATCGGTATCGGCGGTGCAGAAATAAAATGCCGCAACCGTTGTAACAAGAATAAAGAACAGGATGTTCGGCAAAGCGGAAAACAGGGTTGCAATCAACTCGGGAAGCGAAGAAGAATGCGCTACGGCAAGATTGGAAACCGAATCGCTCAGAATATGATTGATCTCTTCTCGGTATCCTCCCAACCGTTGCAAAAAAGGAATCCTTTCCGCCAAAAAAGAAAAGAAATCATCGGTTTGAAGCGTTGGGTCTGCTGTGCGATTTAAAACGGAATCCAAAAGCTCTTCCAACTCGGTAATCAATCGCTGTACGGTAACGTAAGCCAGTGCAAAAAGAATACCGATGAAAAGCAAAAGTAATATGGTTGCGCAAATTTTTTTCGGAATTCCCGTACGGGAGGAAATTTTGCGCGCGGCGGGACGAATTGCAAAAGAGAGCCCCCAAGCCAGCAAAAACGGAAGCAAAACGGGTAAAATATAGCGGAAGCACAATGCAACCGCAAGCACCGAAAACGCCGCGCAAATCAGCATTGCCGCCCATTTTTCCCATGCAAGCTTTCCCATACCGCAAGCCCTCCTTCTCCCTTTT
>JAZOVP010000049.1:0-19915 GCA_045658765.1 Eubacteriales bacterium
GGGTCTATCATTCCCATGTATCTTTCCACCCCTCAAACCGATCTTGACCCCACGGAGATGATTTACGATAAAGATTTTGTTAAGGTTTCCGGCCTTGTTTTTGAAAGTCTTACCGAAGTAACCTCCGATGGCGAAATCGAACTCTCGCTCATCAGCAACTGGGAGCAGAAATATGATGAGGATCGCGGAGAGTATTTTCTCTATCTCGATCTCGTTTCCACCCGTTGGAACGATGGCAGAACCCTCACCGCAGATCACGTGATCTATGCTTGGAAAAAAGTGCTTTCTCCCGAAGTTGCAAGCCCTGCAGCTGCTCTTCTTTATGATGTGAAAAACGCCAAAAATGTAAAAGCAGGTGTTATGACCATCGATGATCTCGGCGTTGCTTCCGTTGATGCCGATACCATCGAAGTTCAGTTCGAAAAAGCAATCGATCCCGAACTCTTTTTGGAAGCAATTTCGAGTCCTTCCTTGGTTCCCCTCAGAGACGATGTAATCGATGGCAAAGAAGAAACTTGGTCCACCAATACCAACGATCTCACCACCAATGGTAAGTTCTCTCTCAAATCCATGTCGACCGACGGAAAATACGCTCTTGAATTTTCCAAGTTCTATCTGCTGGATAACGAACCCAAAAAGGGTTATAATGAGTATGTTCAGCCCTATCAGCTTGTTTCCGATTATGCAAAGTCCTATGAAGAAGCCATCACTGCCTTTGAAAATAAGGATATTTACTATGTAGGTGCATTCAATAAAGATACCTACGAAGCAAATAAAAAGGCCATCAAATCTTCCGATACTCTTTCTTCTTATACCTATTACTTTGATTGCGAAAACGAAGTTTTGAAGAATGCTTCTGTTCGCAAAGCGCTCAGTCTTGCACTCGATAGAGAAGAAATTGCTTCGATCATCGGTCAGGGTACGAAAGCAGCCGAAGGATTTGTTTCCGAAGCCGCTAGCGGAAAGACCATGAAAAAGAGCTTCCGCGATGCTGCTAAAGCCGTGTATTCCACCAAGGCAAATGCCTCTGAAGCAAAGTCGCTTTTGAAGAAAGCAGGCGTTTCTGATGGCGAATTCACCATCACCTTCCGCAATGATCGTGCCTACGATAAAGACGTTGCAAACTATGCAAAGAAAACTTGGGAAGCACTTGGATTTACTGTTCAGCTCAAGGGTCTTTCTCTTGAAGATTACGAAAAAGCTCTCTATGAAAGCGATTTTGATGTAATCGCGCTTGACTATCAGGCGCTTTCTACCAATGCTTATTCCGCTCTCGCTCCTTTTGCTCTCGAATATAGCGGAAGCATCGTTCCTGTTGATACCAAATCTTCCGGCGCAACTCCTCATATCACCGGTTATCAATCCAAAGAATATTCTAAGATCATGGATGAGGTTCTTTCTGCAACCGAAAGAGATGATCGCGTGAAGAAACTTGTGGAAGCAGAAAAACTTCTTGCAGAAGATTGTCCTGCCATTTCGCTTGTTTTCTATTCCAATAACTATCTTGCATCCAAAGATCTCAAGGGTCTTGAAACCAGCCCCTATGGATACACCTTGTTTACCGATGCAAAACTGAAAAAATATCAGCAAAAGAACGAAGCATATCTTGCCGCTCTGGAAGCGGAAGAAGCAAAATAATAATTTTGTTTTCATTTATGGAAAGCGGAAAGTTTGAATTTCAAACTTTCCGCTTTCTTTTTGTGTAAAAATCGGGAGAAAATCTTGCTTTTTATCTAAAAAAATGTTATAATAAGCTAAATATAATTACAAGGGGATTTTTTGTGCTCCCCGAGGTATTGAGAGGTTAAAAATGAAAAATAGTATCATTCGCATTTTTTCTCTTTGCTTAGCAATTTTTATGCTTCTTTCTATGTTTGCTTGCTCCAAAGAAGAGCCGGTTCCCACCACCACCGAGCCCGAAGAAACGGTAACCGAGCAAGTTGAAACCGAACCCGAAGAACCCGCGCCCTCTCTTCCCGAATTTATGAATCCCTTAACCGGTCTTGCATGCTCTGAAGATCTTGCAGGAAAAAGACCGATCGGTATCATGTTCAATAATATCCGCGAAGCCCTCCCTCAAATAGGCCTTTCAAAGTGCGATATTATTTATGAAGTGCTTGCGGAAGGCGGCATCACCCGTTTGGAAGGATTGATGCTTGATTATGCCAATGCAGGAAATCTTGGCAGTATTCGTTCTGCTCGCCCTTATTATGTGAATATCGCAAGAGCGTATGATGCCATCTATGTTCACGCAGGCGGATCGGAAGCAGCTTATTCCTTGCTCGCTTCCACCGGCATTGATCATTTCGACGGCGTGAGAGGCAATTTTTGGGTAAATGGTCAGAATCTCTTTTGGAGAGATCAAACCCGCTTAAACAGTGGCTATTCTTTGGAGCACACCATGTTTGCAAGCGGCGATGATATTGCCGCCGCAGTTGCGCAAAGAAGTGTTCGCACAGATCTGAATAATAAATCCTTCACCGCATTTGCCTTTGATCCTGCATTCACCACTATTGGAAGCGGAAAAGCCGCTACTTATATTAAAATCCCGCATTCCAATTATTCCGTTTCCGAATTTAATTTCGATGCCGCAACCGGTTTGTATCTCCACGATCAATACGGAAAAGATCATATTGATGGCGGAAACGGTGCTCAGATTGCAACCGAAAATGTATTTGTGATTTTTGCACAAGAAAGGGCTGCTGATAGCTATGGTCGCCTCGAGGTTACTCTTGTGGGCGAGGGAAGCGGCTTTTATATGAACGGTGGGGAATATACTGAGCTTCTTTGGAAGCGCGCAAGCGATTCCGAACCTTTCCGCTACTATTCCGCCGACGGCACCGAACTTCCTGTGAAACAAGGCAGAAGTTATGTTGTGATTGTTGATACCGATACTCAAAATTCAGTTACCATTTCCTAAGGAGAATCTATGAACCGCATAAAAAATGTCATTGCAGATAAAATTTCCGAGTTGATTGCAGTTCCCGAATTAACCTCCGAGGTTATTTCCGATTGCTTCGATACTCCTCCGAATCCCGAAATGGGCGATATTGCCCTTGCTTGCTTTAAGCTTTCCAAGCTTTTAAGAAAAAGCCCGATTGCGATTGCCGCCGAACTTGCCGATACCTTGAGTGGCTCTCCGATTTTGGGGGTTTCGGAAGTGGTTTGCGCAGGAGGATATTTAAACTTCTTCCTTTCCGATGATTACAGGGTTCAGGTTCTTTCCGAAATCCTCGATCAAGGCACCGATTTCGGCAGAAATGAAATCGGAAAAGGGAAGACCATGGTTATCGACTATTCTTCTCCTAATATTGCAAAGCGTTTCCATATCGGCCATCTCGGCACCACCATCATTGGAAATTCAATTAAATTGATTCATCAATTTTCGGGATTCAAAACCGTTGGTATCAATTACCTTGGCGATTGGGGCACTCAATACGGAAAGCTCGTTGTTTCCTTTAAAAAATGGGGAGATGAAGAACTGATCCGCAAGATTGGCATTGAAGAATTGAATCGCCTTTATGTTTTGTTTGGCACGGAATCCGAAAAGGATCCCTCCTTAAACGATGAAGCGAGAAAAGAATTTGCGCTCCTTGAAGCAGGGGATGAAGAAAATCTTCGCCTTTGGCGTCTGTTTAAAGAGATCAGCTTGAAGGAATATATGAAAACCTATGAGCTTCTCGGGGTTGAATTCGATAGTTTTAACGGCGAAAGCTTCTATAGCGATAAAATGCCCGCAGTTGTGGAAGAGCTCAAAGAAAAGAATCTTTTAAAATTAGATGATGGCGCAAGTCTTGTGGATCTCGAAGAATATCACATGCCGCCTTGCCTGATTTTGAAAAGAGATGGTTCTTCGCTTTATCCCACCCGTGATATTGCTGCCGCACTTTGGAGAAAGAAAGAATATAAGTTCGATAAGTGCGTATATGTTACCAGTGCAGGTCAAAGTTTGCATTTTGCTCAGTGGTTTAAGGTTGTTGGCCTTATGGGATACGATTGGGAAGATCAGCTTGTTCATGTTCCATACGGCACCTTCAGCATCAACGGTGAGAAGATTGCCTCCAGAACGGGCAACGTTGTTCTTCTTGATGATCTTTTCCAAGAAGCCATTGAAAAAGCAGGCGCTATTATCGAAGAAAAGAATCCCAATCTTGAAAACAAAGAAGAGATTGCCCGCGATGTGGGCGTTGGCGCAGTGATTCTTTCGAGCTTGTCTGCAAATCGCATCAAAGATGTGAACTTTAATTGGTCGGAAGCTCTGAATTTTGATGGCAACACCGGCCCCTATGCTCAGTATACCTATGCTCGTGCTTGCAGTATTCTGAATAAGAACGATCAGTTTTCTTGTCCGAAAAGCGCAGTTCTTCTTCCGGAAGAAAAAGAGCTCATTTCTGCGCTTTCTCTCTTTCCGGATCGTGTGGTTCGTTCGCTCAATGAATATGAGCCCTCGATCATCACCCGTTTTGCTTTGGATCTTTGCCAGAGCTTCAATCGCTTTTATAATGCTTGTCCCGTTCGCGGCGCAGATGAAAATGAAAAAAATCTTCGCCTTGCGCTCTGTCAGGCAACCAAAAACGTTCTCGGCACCGCTCTTCATTTGATCGGTCTGAAAACACCGGAAAAAATTTAATCGAAATCGGAGGATTTTGTTATGTCAGGCCATTCCAAGTGGAATAATATTAAACATAAAAAAGAAAAAACCGATGCTCAAAGAGCAAAGGTATTTACTAAAATCGGCAAGGAAATCGCAATGGCGGTGAAGGCAGGGGGACCCGATCCCAATGCAAACTCAAAGCTTCGCGATTTGATTTCGAAGGCAAAAGGGCTCAATGTTCCCAATGATAATATCGATCGTATCATTAAAAAAGCCGCTTCCTCCGATGCCGAAAACTATGAATCAATTTACTATGAAGGATACGGCCCCAGCGGAATTGCCTTTATCGTTGAATGTGCAACCGATAATCGCAATCGAACCAGCGCTGATCTTCGCCACTATTTTGATAAGTTTGGCGGAAATCTCGGCACCACCGGATGCGTTTCTTATCTTTTTAGCGATAAGGGAATCATTTTAGTGGATTCCGAAGGTGTTGATGAAGATGCCATCATGGAGGCCGCTCTTGAAGCAGGCGCGGAAGATATTGGGCTCGAGGAAGATACCTTCGAAGTTCTCACCCCTGTATCCGATTTGTATGCAATCAAAGAAGCGCTTGAAGGTGCAGGATATAAGATTCTTTCCACCGAAGAAGCCAAAATTCCTTCCACCTATGTTTCTCTTGCCGATGAAGAATCTTCGATCAAAATGCAAAAACTGATCGATGCCCTCGACGACAACGAAGACGTTCAAAACTTCTGGCACAACTGTGATAACGAATGAGAAAAGATATTGAAAAAAGAGCCGATTCCCATTTTGCGGAAGGCGCACTTTCTATTCTTTCCGTTATTAAAAATGCCTCGCGTGAGGTTTTCGAAATTCTCGTTTTACCCGATGCAAAAAAAGACGAAAAGAATATTCTAAAGCTTTTCAAAGCTGCAAAACAAAAAAATATCCTGATTCGCCCCTCAACTTCCGAGTTTTTTGAATCGGTTACCACCGGTCATACCCATGGCGGTGTGATTGCAAGGGTTGGGGATCGGGTGATGCAAACTCCCGAAGAGGTATTCGATCGGGCAGGCGGTTTTGTTTTTATGATTTGTGGCATTGAGGATCCGTTTAATTTCGGATGTGCTGTTCGTTCTTTTTATGCCGCAGGGGCGGGGGGAATGATTCTAACTCCCCGAAATTGGCTTTCTGCCGCAGGAGTTACCTTAAGATCCTCCGCAGGCACCACCGAAGCGATCCCTTGCGCCACATACTCTGATCCCGAAGAACTTTGCCTTCTTGCAAAGGAAAAGGGCTATCAGATCGTTTGCGCTTCTGAATCTGAATCTGTGTCGCTTTTTGATGCTCCTCTTCAAAAACCAATTTTCTTCATTGTTGGTGGTGAAAAGCGCGGCATTTCAAAGCAGTTTTTAAAGATGGCAGATCAAAAAGTTCGAATTCCTTACGGAAGAGATTTTAATGGATCTCTCACTTCCTCTGCCGCGGCTGCTGTTTGTGCCTTTGAGATATTGAGAAAACAAGAATCAAACCAATAATTCGGAGGAAATATGCAACATATTATCTCGCAGCTGTTGCAAATGCTCTTAAGTTTACCCGCGATTTTGCTGGCTCTTTCTGTGCATGAAATGTGCCATGGGTTTGCCGCATATAAGCTTGGCGATCCCACTGCAAAATACGATGGTAGATTATCTATGAATCCTTTGCGCCATATCGATCCCATCGGATTTATCGCTCTGCTTTTTTTCAGAGTTGGTTGGGCAAAACCCGTGATGGTCGATTCGCGCTACTTTAAAAAGCCAAAACGTGATATGGCACTTTGTGCTTTGGCGGGCCCTCTCTCCAATTTTGTTTTGGCTTTCATTTCCATGTTTCTTTATGTGCTTTTTATTAGAATTTGCGAAGTTTTTTCCCTTTCGAATTTCTTATCAGTTGATGTGATCTATGTAATCAGTATGATCTTGCAAGCAATGATCACCATCAATCTCGGGCTTTGCTTTTTCAATCTGATTCCGATTCCTCCGCTCGACGGTTCCAAAATTTTATATGCCTTTCTGCCGAATCGAATCATATATAAAATTGCTCCCTATGAGCGCTATTCTTATCTGATTCTTCTTATTTTGCTTTGGACCGATATTCTATCGGTTCCGATCTCATTTTTTGTTAATCTTTTCCTCGATCTATTTTTTATGATTGCGCAAGGAGTTCTCCTGTAATGGCAACCGATCAATTAAGTTTTAAATTGGAGATGTTTGATGGTCCTTTGGATCTTCTGCTCACCTTGATCACAAAGCAAAAAATCAATATTTACGATATTCCGATTGCCGAGATTTTGGAGCAATATTTGGAGTATATGGAGCTTTGCCAAATGTATAATGCGGAGCTATCCAGCGAGTTTATCGTGATGGCTTGCGAACTGCTTTATATTAAATCTAAAATGCTCCTTCCTTCCGAAGAGGATGAAGAAGATCCCCGCGAAGATCTTGTGCGATCTCTGATCGAATATTCTGAAGTGAAGCGCGCCGCCGCTTTCCTGGCAGAACGCGAGAAAACATATTATCACCGTTATTATCCCACTCCAAAGAGTCCTATCGTTAAAATTGAATCCGCAATGAGCGATTCTACTTTGCTTTGGGAAGCGTATTCTCAGCTTCGCATTGCTCTGCGCGAGGAAAAGGAGCGCAAAAAGAGGGAAGATGTTCAGAGCATTTTTTCTGCGAAAGTTACCCCTGTGGAATCCAAGGTGGTTTTTGTGCTCCGCCGTATGGTAAAGGCATTCCCGAGAGGAAATTCAGTTTCCTTTCTCTCTATGATTCAAGAGCAAGGGGATCGAAGCGATCGCGTGGCAACTTTTCTTGCGATTTTGGAATTGGTTCAAAGCGGAAGAGTTTCCTTTGAAAAATCAGAAAGCGACTATATCATTCGCCTCAATTTGGAAAAGAAAGGAGCATAATCCTTTGGAATTTTCGTTAAAGTATGTAAGTTATGAAGAAGATTATCTTGTGAACGCTTTGGAAGCGGTGCTTTTTGCAGGTGGCGAGCCGGTGAGCTTTGAGCGCCTCGCTCAGATTTTTGATATCACCAAAGTTGAAGTTGAAATCGTTGCCGAATCCTTGCAAAAACGCCTTTCCGGCTCCAATTCTTCATTCGAACTTTGTCGGCTTGCAGATTCTGTTCAGCTTTGCACAAAAAAAGAATTTGCAGAACCCGTTCAAAAGCTTCTTGAAATCAAAAGAACCGCTCCCATCTCCAAAGCCGCGCTGGAAGCACTTGCGATTGTTGCCTATAAGCAACCCGTTACCAAAACTTATATCGAGCAGGTGCGCGGAGTGGATTGCTCGGGTATTATTTCCACTCTTATTCAAAGAGAATTGATTGAGGAATCCGGTCGACTTGATGCACCCGGCAGACCGATCTTGTATCAAACAACCCCGAATTTTCTGCGATGCTTTGGCCTTGAAAGTTTAGAAGATTTGCCCGGAGAGAATTCCGTTCAGTTAAAAATTGAATCGGATGAAAACGAAGAATGATTGTTTTATATATTCTTTTGGCAATCGTTGCTCTTTTGCTTTTTTTGTTATTCCTTGATGTTCACCTCATTTTCAGTTACAACGAAAAAGCCACGGTAACCCTGAAAATTCTTTTCTTCCGCTTCGATGGGATTGAACTTTTCAAGAAATTCTCCGATCAAAAAGAAAGCACAAGTGATGAGAAGCAAAATAAAAAGGAGCTTCAAAAAGAGAATCAGAAAAGTGCCAGAAAAGGTGATTTTCTTGGTTTTTGCGAATTTTTGGTTCGGATTGGTAGAATTATCGGACTTGCAGTAAAAGAGCATTTTTCCAAAATGAAAATCAATTTAAAAGAGCTTCGCGTTTCCATTGGCACGGAGGATGCCGCAAAAACTGCCCTTGCAACAGGCGGCGCGATTGCCGCGGCGAACGGCCTTTGCGCTTTGCTGCAACGATTTTCAAATTTTCGGTGTGATAATCGCAAGCTTTCCATTTCACCTGATTTCACCTCTGACCAAAGCAGTTTTAGAATCCACTTAATTTTAACTTCAAAAATTGTTCATCTAATCGGAATCATTTTCCGGTCATATTTAAGATTTTTTGAAAGAAAGGAAGTAAAAAATGCACGAAATTCCGTTAAAACAAGTCATTGATGCCTCTCTGGAAAATATCAAAAAAGTTTTGGATGCCGATGCGGTTGTTGGCACTCCCATCACCCTTCCCGGCGATGTTACCATCATTCCGATCTCGAAGGTTAGTTGCGGTTTCACGAGCGGCGGGGTTGATTTCGATAGCAAAAACGCTCCTCGCAGAGAAACTCCTCATTTTGGAGGCGGAAACGGCGCGGGAATGTCGGTAACTCCTTTAACCTTCCTTGTTGTTTCGGGGGGCGAGGTGCGCCTTATGAATATCAACGGCACCAATGTTTCCTCGGAAAGCGCGATTGTGAATACCATTTCGGATATCGTGGATAAATCGCCTGCGATTTTTGCAAAAATTAAATCGTATTTCAAAAAAGATTCCGAAGAAAAGCAAGAGGATGCGGCTCCTGCTGAGGAAAGCCAAGCAAAAGAATAAGTCTATTTTTTCCTGCAACTTCATATAGTTTTATTATCAAACGAAGGGAGTTGCTTGATGAAAAAATCGTTTCTGCGCTTGCTTGCATTTTTGCTTTCGGTTTTAATTCTTTTTCCTCTAACCGCGTTTGCATCGGATCGCGATTACGATTTGGCCAAACCTGTTTTTGCGGGGGCTTCCGCCAATTCGTATTTGCTGATGGATTCGGATACGGGCGAGGTTCTTTCTCAGTATAATGCCGATATGGCACTGCCCATGGCGAGCACCACCAAGATTATGACTTGCCTGATCGCGATTGAAGAATGCGCTATTTCCGATGAGGTTACGGTGCCGAAAGAGGCGGTTGGGGTGGAAGGATCTTCGGTGTATCTTACCTTTGCCGAAAAGCTAACCCTTGAGGAACTGCTTTTTGCCTTGATGCTTGAAAGTGCAAACGATGCGGCGGTTGCGATCGCACTTCATACTTCCGGAAGCATTGAAGCTTTTGCTGAAAAAATGAATCAAAAGGCGGCTCAACTTGGGATGGTGAATACCCATTACTGCAATCCTCACGGTTTGCAGGCAGAAGGGCATTTTTCCACTGCACGCGATCTTTGCATTTTGATGCGCGAATGTATGAAAAGCGAAGCGTTTCGAATGTTTACAGGCACTCAAACAAAAACAATATCTGCTCCCAACGGTAAGAGCCGATACCTTTCGAATCACAATAAGCTTTTGCGTCTTTATGATGGCTGTATCGGAGGAAAAACGGGCTATACCAAAACGGCAGGCAGATGTTTGGTTTCTGTTGCTGAGAAAAACGGAAAAGAGCTTTTGTGTGCAACGTTAGGGGCGCCGAATGATTGGAAAGATCACACCTCACTATTCGATTACGGTTTTTCGCTTTACAGCCAAAAAACACTTGCAGAAAATGGATCTTTTTCATTCAACCTTCCTGTGGTGGGTGGCGATCGTGAGTTTATCACGGTATCGAATCTTGATTCCTTTTCCCTTGCTCTCAGGGAAGAGCAAACGGTGGAAGCAAAGTTTGAATTGCCGCGCTTTTGCTATGCGAATATCGAAAACGGGGAAGTGATTGGTGCGGTGGTGTTTTCCCTGAACGGATCGGAAGTTGGAAGGATTGACCTTGCGGCACGGGATTCGGTAAATAAGCGAGAAGAAAAACTTTCGTTTTTCAAAAAAATATGGCAAACAATATGTTTATGGTTTAATTAATATGGAACAAATCAGAATTCAAAAATATCTTGCCGATTGCGGGGTTATGAGCCGCAGAAAGGCAGAAGAAGAAATTGCTCGAGGCAATGTTACCGTGAATGGTCGCAAAGCCGAAATCGGGCAAAAAATCATTCCCGGGAAGGATTATGTTTGCTTTCTTGGGAAAACTGTTTTGGAAAACAGTAAAAAAGTTTATATCAAACTCAATAAACCAAGAGGATATGTTTCCACGATGTCGGATGAAAGAGGCAGAAAGTGCGTTGCCGATCTCGTGAAAAACATTCCCGAACGCGTTTATCCGATCGGGCGCCTTGATTTGGATTCGGAAGGCCTTCTTTTGATGACAAACGACGGCGAATTGGCAAATGCTCTTATGCACCCCAAAAGCGGAATCGAAAAGGTTTATGTGGTGAAGGTTCGCACGGTTCCCAGCGAGGATCAAATGCGACTTTTGAATCAGAGCATGGAAATTGATGGCTATACCATTCTTCCTTGCAAGGTTACATGCCCTGAACCCACTTATCCAACCAAACTCCGCTTTATTTTGAAGGAAGGCAGAAATCGCCAGATCAGAAAAATGTGTGAGCACGTGGGTCTTGAGGTAACCCGTTTGAAAAGGATTGCCGAAGGCAAGGTTCAGCTTGGATCTCTTCGCAGTGGATTATGGGAAGAACTTGAAGGAAAGGAACTCAGCGCACTTCTTGAGTATAAAAAGTTATGATTCATTTGGCACCGTTTCAAGATAAATCAGAACAGATGGAATATTGCGCCGAAGCGGGTATTTTATTTGAAGAAGGTTCGGTTGGTTTTAAAATTTTCTCTGATGAAGAAAAATTGGCTCTTTGCCAGATCAAGTTTGTTGGCGAAGCAGCTTATATTTTGAATTTACAGAGTATTTTGGATCGCATTTCCACCGAAATGCTTGCGAATGTGTTTACCAGCATTATTGAGTTTTTAAAACGCGTGGAAATTGATTCCGTGGTTTATCCGATTCAAACCGAGGATGATATCATCATCGCAGAAGCCACCGGCTTTGAAAAAATGAGCGACACCCTCTTTGTGCTTGATTTTAATCTTGAGGCACTTCAAAATAAAACCGATATGGGGTCGTAAAGGTTTCGACGGGGTTTGTGAAGTAAGATAAGCGGGTAGAGTGGCAGAATCTCTTTAAAACTGCAAATTTTAAATTAAACGCTAACAATAGAGTAGCTCTCGCTGCCTAATTAGGCGGCCATCCGATCGGGAAGGACCGCGAGCCCGAATCGGGTGTCACATTAGCGGTGAACGTGCACCTAGCAAAGCTTTGAGCTTGGGCATGAATTGATGAAGCTACCTGTTTTGCAGCCTGCCTTTGGGCGGCAGAATCAGGGAAATTAAAACATCGGCTGCACCCGGAGAAAGTTTTATGAATCAAGTTTCGGACAGGGGTTCGATTCCCCTCGACTCCACCACTAAACCGACAAGGCATCCTTGTCGGTTTTTTTTTACAATCAAAAAGAACCAAGGTTATATAACCTTGGTTCTTTTTTCATAACATTTTTAATCAATGACAGCAAGAGAAGTGATGCCATAATACTCAAATGCTTTGATATGATCTTCTAAAAGCTCTTCGCCACACACGGCAATCGGAATTGCAGGCGGGCAAGCAACGCCCGGTTCCGCTAAAATTTTGCCGAGGCATTGGGAAACGGGGATTCTTTTTGAATTTGAGAAAATAGCTTCGCGAGGGGAATAAATTTTCCTGCCGCATTTGATTTTAGGTGGGAAGATCAGGATTGGTTCTTTTGGGGGAATTTCTAAAAGAGCCGAGCGGATTTTTTGAAGCCCGCGATCGCCGATTTCGGGGGTGAGCATCATTACAATATAATCCGGATCGGCGAGCTCAATGAAAATTTCCTTTTCCTGCAAAATCTTTTGAATTTCGGTTCCAAGATAGCCATAGGGCTTGGTTTGAATGGTGATTTTAAGAGGTTCGTTGCCAAGGAGGGCATAACCCGATGCTTTTAATTCTTTTTTGAAATCGTGAACCTTTGCCGCAAATGGATTTAAAATTTGGGGGTAATCTTCGCTTAGATAATGATTGCAAAGATCGAGCGAAGAAAGAATCAAATAGGAAGGGCTTGTGGAAGCAAAGAGCTCGAGCGAATTTCTTGCTTGTAAAAGAAGGGATTCGGGAATTGATTTTGATAAATGCAAATACGCACCGCCCGTGAGCACGGGTAGAGTTTTATGAGCGGAATCACATACCAAATCGGCTCCAAGCGCGAGAGGATGCGCCGATTCGGGGAGAAAATTCAGATATGCGCCATGGGCATTATCTACGAGCAAAAGAATGCCTTGGGCATGGCAAATTTGCGCCAGGGCTTTAATATCTGCAATTTCACCTAAATAATTGGGGGATGTGATCCAGAGTGCAGTTGGTTTTTCGGCATCGCTTTCCAAAAAAGCAAGAAGATCTTCAGCGGTAAGATTCGATGAATATAAATCTTTCTGATTTTTTGAGGGAATCCAAATCGGATCCAAATCCAAAAGAGCGCAAGCGGTGAGAAAGGTTTTATGAGCATTTCTTGCGGCGGCAATCAAAGGATTTTTGCCTTGAAGAAGCGCGGCTTTTTTTGCCAAAAGGAGCATTGCGCGGATGCAAAGAGAAGAGCCCTCGGTGGAATAGAAGGTGATTTTGCTGCCAAACAAACGGCTTGCATTTTTTTGGCTTTCCATAATGATGCCCGAATCGGAATAGAGCACATCCGCACCTGAAATTTCGGTGATATCGAACGCTTCACAGCCCAAAACCTTTTTACCTTTATGACCCGGCATATGCAGGCGAAGAGGATCGGTTTTCGAATAGCTAGATACAAAATCAAAAATCGGAGTGTTCATTTTAATCTTCCAGCGCTTTTGCGGCTTCGAGCATAATGGCACATTCCATTCTTTTTCTGAAAAGTTTGCAACCGTATTCATAGGTTCCGTTGATACTGCCGGTGGCATGATAAGCATTCGCCGCACAGCCGCCTGAACAGTAAAGCTTTGCCCAGCAATCTTTACATTCGGGGCGGGAATAAACATTGCACTTTAAAAATTCATTTTGGATTTTGGTATTGGTAACACCATCCCAAATATTTCCGAGAAGAAACGTTTCATCGCCAACAAATTGATGGCAAGGATAAAGATCGCCCCAAGGAGTAACCGCCATATACTCGGTTCCGCTTCCGCAACCGGATACCCTCTTATAAATGCAGGGGCCGGCCTTCAAATCGATCATATAGTGATAGAAGGTAAAAGGGGAACCCTTCTTTCTTTCTGCCTGCATAAGCTCTGCAAGCTTTTCATATTGCTCCAAAACCACGGGAAGATCCTCTTCGGTGAGGGCAGATGGATCATCGGGAGAGCAAACAACGGGCTCCATGCTCAATTCCTTGAAGCCAAGACGGAGCATTTCCTTGATATCATTCAGAAAATCGGGATTGTGATGGGTGAAGGTGCCGCGCATATAGTAATTTTTTTCGCCGCGGCTTTCGACGAGCTTTTGAAACTTGGGAACAATTTTTTCCCAACTACCGTTTCCATTATAATCAACGCGGAATTTATCGTGAACTTCTTTTCTTCCGTCTAAGCTTAAAACAACATTGTGCATTTCACGATTAGCGAAATCGATCACATCATCGTCGATCAAAACGCCGTTGGTGGTTAGGGTGAAGCGGAAGTTTTTACCGGCTTCTTTTTCGCGTTCTCTTGCGTATTTTACAAGCTCTTTTACCACATCGAAATTCATCAGGGGTTCGCCGCCGAAAAAGTCGACCTCGAGATTTTTTCTGCCTTTGGAATTTTCAATCAGAAAATCGAGCGCTCTTTTTCCCACTACAAGACTCATAAGAGAACGCTCACCCTTGTATTTTCCTTGGCTTGCAAAGCAATACGAGCAGTTTAAATTGCAGGAGTGCGCGATATGAAGACAGAGCGCTTTTACGACTCCGCTTGTTTTTTCTTTTAGGGTGTTTGCCGCAGAGGAAAACTGATCTTCGGTGAACAGTTTACCTTCTGCTTTGTGATCCTCGATCTGCTGATAGCATTCTTCAAGTTCCTCGCGCGAAAAGCTTTCGATGGAATGATATTTTTCAAAAAGAGAATCAATCAAATCTGCTTTTTCGGTTTGATCAAAAGAGGAAATCATATCGAATGCAATATCGTCAACAACATGCACACCACCCGAAAAAATATCGAGAACGATATTCAGACCGCCAAGTTTATAACAATGTATCATTTTATTCCTTTCATACTACAAAAAAAGCCGCCATCGGCGGCATTTTTTGCTAAAACAATTACTTGCTTTCTTTATTTTCGCACTGCTGATTTGCGATTCCGCAGCTGGTTTTGCAAGCAGACTGACAAGAAGTCTGGCATTCGCCGCAGCCGCCCTTCTTTGCGCTTTCGCAAAGATTTTTGGTTTCAAGAGTTTTGATATGTTTCATAATTTGCTCCTTCGAGAATTTATTACAATTCATTATATCACGCGAAAATCACAAAGTCAATGCAATCATTCTATTTTTTTGTCGATCTTTTCCTTTTTAGTATGCCGCGAAATTCCTGATCATAGAATAAATCCAAAAGGGGGGAGAGTTGGATGAAATTTCTTTTTGGATGGTTTGACGAATTAAATGCTTTGGTTTGTGGGCCGGTGCTACCGTTATTGCTGACCTTTTGCGGAGTGTTTTTATCTTTTAGAACGGATTTTTTGCAAGTTCGAAAATTTCCATTTATGCTCAAAAACACTGTTTTTGCTCTTTTTGATAAAAAGCAAAAACACGAAGGCGGCGGGATCACCCCCTTTCAGGCGGTATCAACTGCGATGGCGGGGACGATTGGGGTTGGGAGTATTGCGGGGATTGCGAGTGCCATTCAATTTGGAGGGCCTGGAGCCGTTTTTTGGATGTGGGTGAGCGCATTTTTTGGTATGATTATCAAATATTCCGAGATTTTGCTTTCGCTTTGCTATCGCGAAAAAAATAAAAACGGAGATTGGATCGGCGGTCCGATGTATTACATCAAAAACGGCTTGAATCATAAAATTCTCCCCATCCTTTTTTCGATCTTTGGAATTTTTTCTTCTTTTGGAATCGGAAATATGGCACAGTCGAATGCAATTTCGTTGTCGCTTGAAGGAACGTTTGGGATCGAAAAGAGGGTATCATCTTTTATTGTGATGCTTATTGTTGCGCTTGTGATTCTTGGCGGAGTGAAAAGAATTGGATCGGTGAATGAAAAACTCGTGCCAATAATGGCGATTCTTTATTTATCCTTTTGCATTTTGATTTTATATTTCAATCGAGAGAAGATTCTTCCTTCTTTTCGCTTGATTTTTTCCGAAGCGTTCGCAACGCGCTCGGCTGCCGGCGGAATTGGTGCTTATGGCTTTGCATCGGCGCTCCGATACGGCTTTTCGCGAGGAATTTTTTCAACCGAAGCGGGGCTTGGAAGTGCGCCGATTGCTCACGCCGCATCAAATCAAAAAGAGCCGGTAAAACAAGCGGTTTGGGGATTTTTTGAAGTGTTTTTCACAACGGTTTTTATTTCCACGTTAACGGCTTTGGTTTTGCTTGGTTCTGATTTATGGCAGAATCCCGCTTTGAACGGAGCGGCTCTTTGCACGAAGGTGTTTGACACTGCGATTCCTCATTTTGGAGGGCTGTTTATTTCGATTTCAACCATTCTTTTTGCTGTTTCTTCTATTTTGGGATGGGCTTATTATGGGGAAGTGATGATCGAGTTTCTGATTCAGAAATCGAAACTTGGTGTTTTTTTCTTTCGCATTGTTTTTCTGATTTTCACCTTCCTTGGCGGTGTGATTGAAATGAATTTGATTTGGAAATTTTCTGAAACGATGAACGGTTTGATGGCAATTCCGAACCTTATTTCGTTGATCGGACTTTCGGGGGTTGTTGTGAAACGATCGAAGGAGTTTTTTGAGCTGGATTTGCTTGCAAAAAAGAGAAAAGAATGATATGATTTGAGTATAAAACGAAAAACGGAAGGGAATTTATGGCTTCTGAACTTTTGAATTTAATCGAGGCGCTATCGGGCGAGTGTGAATGCGGTTTGATCCATCACTCACAGATTCGCGATATTAGAATTGAATCGGGGCTTGTGAATAAGGTTGGTGAAATCTTAAAAGAGAATCATTTTCCAAAGAAGATTCTTCTGGTTGCAGATAAAAACACCTTAAAAGCCGCAGATGGCATTTTAGAATCGCTTTTAGATTTTGAGGTTGAGCTGAAGATTTATGAGAATCTTCGAGTGGCCACAATGGAGCACGTGCGGGAACTTCAAGATTTGATTTGCGATCGCGAAATTGGGGTTTTATCGGTTGGAACCGGTTCGATCAATGATCCTTGCCGCTTGGCGGCGGCGATTTCGGAAAAGAAGCTTTGTGTGTTTGCTACTGCGCCTTCCATGGATGGTTTTGCTTCCTATAATGCGCCGATTGTTTCCAACGGTTTTAAAATCACATATCCTGCCAAAAGTCCCGAAGTGATCATTGGTGATACGAAGATTTTAGCTTCTGCTCCGAAGGAACTGAAATCTGCGGGATTTGGTGATATGGTTGCAAAATATATCGGACTTGTGGATTGGAAAATTTCCCATCTTCTAACCGACGAGATTTATTGCGAAAAGGTGGCGCGACTGACCCGCGATGCGGTGGATGAACTCATGCTGATGGCAGATAAAGTTATGCTGGAGGATGAGAAAACCGCAGGAAAAATTTTTGAGGCACTGCTGAAAACCGGAATTGGAATGAGCTTTATGCAAAATTCAAGACCCGCAAGCGGGGCGGAGCATATTGTGGCTCATTTGATTGAATGCAAAGAGCTTCAAAACTCAAAGACCCCGAATCTTCACGGAGATGACATCGGAGTTTGCACGATTGAGCTTCTTCGGTATTACCGCTATCTTTCCGAAATGGAATCGGTGGAACCTTCTCAAGAGAATGTTGATTGGGAAGAAGTTTATTCTTTTTACGGCTCTATGAAAGAAGATGTTTTGAAGATGAATGAGCCGAATAATATTATTGAATCGGTGGATTTGAAGAAATTAAAAGAGCTTTGGCCTGAAATTTCGGATGCCATCAAGAGTGTTCCGTCTTATGAAGCGTGCAAATCGGCAATGCTGAAGGCGGGCTGCAAAACAACAGTAGATCAAATAGGAAAAGAGAAAACTCTTTTTTATGATTGCATCAAATTTTCCCCGTTTATGAGAAGGCGGCTAACCCTGCTTCGCTTGAATGGTTTGATCGATCCGAAATTTGATTTTTTTATCCAAGAAAAGGAGATGTGAAATGAATTTTTCCGAAATTGCTGAACGCCGTCAGTCTTGCCGCGCTTATGATAAAACAAGATCGATCGAAGAAGAAAAATTGCAAAGAATTTTAGAAAGCGCACGCCTTGCTCCCTCTGCTTGCAATGCTCAGCCCTATCATATAACGGTTTGCCGCGGAGAGAACGCATATCAGGTTGCCAAAGCCACCGCAGGAATTGGAATCAATCAATTTGTTTCCGATGCACCTGTTGTTTTGGTGATTTCCGAAGAAAACTATAATAAATCTGCATCTTTAGGTGCAAAAATCAAAAAGAATGATTATCGCTCCATTGATATTGGAATTTTATCTGCATATCTTACTGCTGAAGCGGAAGATCAAGGAATTTCAAGCTGCATTTTGGGTTGGTTTGACGATCAAAAAATTCGTGATATTTGCGGTCTTGATCAGCCCGTTCGGCTTGTGATTTGCCTTGGCTATGCAAAGGCGGATGATGCTCTTCGCATAAAGAAGAGAAAATCACAGGAAGAGTTGATCACTTTTTTAGAAGAAAAATAGAGGGAATTTCAAATGAATATTATAGTTTGCGCTGAAAACAATCTTGGGATGGCTTTTAATCGCCGCAGAGTGAGTCAGGATTCGGAAGTGGTTAAAAAGATAGCCGAAATCACCGACGGGGAAAAACTTTGGATGAACGGCTATTCTGCAAAGTTGTTTACCGATGCTAGGGAAGTATTTGCTGACGAAGATTTTCTTTTGAAGGCAAATCAAGGTGATTTTTGCTTTGTTGAAATTGATGCGATTCCGATGGAGATGATTGAAAATCTTTATCTTTTTCGATGGAATCGCAATTATCCTGCAGATTTATTTTTAAATCTTGATCTGAAGGGTGATTTTAAAAAGATCAAAAAAGAAGAATTTTCGGGAAGTTCTCATAAAAAAATTACTTTAGAAATTTATAAAAGAGTTTAAATATGAAAAGCTTTTTATTTCTAAAAAACAAAATTTTGAATCGTTTTCTGATGATTCTCCTTGCCTCAATTCTTCTTTTTGCAGGCGGATGCAGTGATTCGGAAGTTTTGCAATCGGAAACCATATCTGAAACCAAAACCGTAGAAACGCAAAGCTCCAAAAATGAAGAAGAGCACATTAATACCGAGAATTCAGATTCGAATCCCGGTGAGGAGCAATCTGAGATTCAAATTCCGAATTCGGAAAACGAAGCGGTTGGAAGCGGAAAACAAGAACCTCTTGCTCCGAATGAAATCCCGCCGTATTCGGGAAGTCCGTTTGCTGCTCTTAATAATAATATTCCGAATTTTGGCGCTGACGAATTAAGATCGGTTGGGTATGAATCTTATAGTGAATTAGATATTCTTGGACGAACGGGAGTTGCGGTTGCATCGGTTGGAAAAGATACGATGCCGAAAGAGGGGGAAAAGCGCGGTTCGATCAGCTCGATTAAGCCATCGGGCTGGAATCAGGCAAGCTACGATCATGTTTCGGGGAAATATCTTTATAACCGTTGCCATTTGATTGGCTGGCAGCTTTCTGCTGAAAATGCAAATAAGAGAAATCTTCTCACGGGAACGAAATACCTCAATGTGAGTGGAATGCTTCCGTTTGAAAATATGGTGTCAGACTATATAAAAGAAACGGGAAATCACGTTGCTTATCGAATCACTCCCATTTATGAAGGGGATAATCTTGTTGCCTCCGGAGTTGCGATGGAAGCTTATTCGGTGGAGGATAAGGGCGAGGGAATTTGTTTTCACGTTTATTGCTACAACGTTCAGCCGGGCGTTAGAATCAATTATTCCGATGGATCAAGTTTTCTTGAATCGAGTTCACCAAACCCCGCTCCTTCTGCACCGATCTCAACAACCTCCGCTCCCGCTGCCACAACCACCCAAGCTCCTGCACCTGTGGTTCCGAGCGAACAAACCGTTTTAACAACGCAAACGGGCAAGCGCTATCATTCCACAAAAAACTGCTCGGGGCTTTCGAATGCCAAGGCGATTTTTGAATCAACTCTTCAAAACGCAAAAAACAAGGGACTGACTCCTTGCTCAAAATGCTATTAAAAAAAGATCCCCAAGAAGGGGATCTTTTTTTCTTATTTCATCATTTCGTTTGAGATGATATCGAGAACGGTGTCGTGGCATCCACCGCAACCGGTTGAGCAGTGGGTAACATCTTTTACATGCT
>JAZOVP010000050.1:0-1909 GCA_045658765.1 Eubacteriales bacterium
GAGTGGTGAAAGCGGCAGTGGAAGGGGTGGAAGCAAATCCTCATGTTCATATTTCCGGTCTTTTTATGGCGGATCTTTCCCATAACCACTGCGAATGCGAAGAATGTCAGAAGAAGCGCCCCTCCGACTGGTGGGTGATGACCCTTAACGACATTGATGCAGAACTTGCCAAAAAAGGGCTCAACAACAAACTCGCTTTCCATTTCTATGTGGATGCAATGTTTGCCCCCGAAGTGGAGCGCCTGAATAACCCCGATCGCTTTATTTTCGAATTTTGCCCCATTTCCCGCTCCTATACCTCGAGCATCAATGAAAAATCCGTGATCCCCGAACCCATTCCCTATATCCGCAACGGCTGGACCATACCCAAGGGAGTGGAAGAACTAATCGCCCTTTGGAACGAATGGAAGAAAGTTTACCCCGGACCCACGAGCGTGTATGAATACCATTTCTGGAATCATCAGTATCGCGATCCCGGCATGATGGCAATGGCCCGTCGCCTTTATGAAGACTCTTTCTCCTATCAGCTGACCGGCATGGACGGCTGCATGCAAGACGGATCGAATCGCAGCTTCTTCCCCAACGGCTTCCACGGTTATATTTATGCAGAAACCCTGATGAATCGCGATCTTGATTTCGATCAAGAAGCCGATCAATACTTTGCCGCTTTCTACGGCGCAGATTGGAAGAAAGTAAAGAGATACCTTGAGAAGGTTTCCGAAGCGTTTGATCACCGTTATATGTCGGGCGAGCTCTCTTCCGATCCCAAAAAAGGCGCAATGTACAATCCCGAAAGAGCACCGATTTTAGCCGAAGTGCGCGAATATGCCGCTGAGATCCGCGAGCTTGTGAAAAAGCAGAAGCCCTTCGATCAGCGCGCTCAGGCAAATGCTTGGAAACTGCTGAATTTCCACACGATTTATGCCGAGGGCCTTGCGGAAGTATTCATTGAAAAATGCCAAGGACACAATAAATTTGCATTTGAACTGCTTGAAAAATTCCTCGAGGAATTCGGTAAATACGATGTGGAAATCGAACGCTGGTTTGATTTTGGTCTTGCCGCCGATTCCATTCGCATCATCACCAAAAAAGCACCGAAAATTGAATTCTGAAACGATCAAAAACAGGAGAGGGCTTCGGCCCTCTCCTTTTTGTTTAATTTAATAAAAAATTTGTGAAAAATCCGCAGAAATTGAAGCCAAATCGCTTGACTTCGCTTTTTGGAATATGGTATGATACTAGGTGAGCAAGAAAAAGGAGAACTACGATGCTTTCCATCAAAAAAGTGCGCGCAAATCCCACCATTGATTTTGCCGCAGAGGAACTGAAAAAATATCTTCGGATGATGATGCCCGAATGCGGCGAAATCGTCATTTCCTATGATCCCGAAGCAAAAGACGGCTTCCGCCTCGGTTTATTAGAGGATTTTGGACTCGAAAACGAAGCAGAAGATCCCGTGATCGATGATGTGATCCATGTGGATACCACTGTGGAGGGCGGGATTTTGGCGGGCTCGAACCCCCGAAGCGTGCTCTTTAGTGTTTACCGCTATTTAAGAGAAAACGGATGCCGTTGGCTTTATCCCGGAATTGACGGTGATTATGTTCCCATGAAGGATATTGAGCCCGTTTTCTATCACAAAGTGCCCGATATGCGTTTCCGCGGACATTGCAACGAGGGATATGAATTTCAGGGCTGCATGCTCGAAACCATCGAGTTTTATGCAAAACAAGAGCTCAATGTGTATATGATCGAATTCAAAAACCCCTATTGGTATTACGGGCGCTACTACAACCAGGATTACAACGACCAAACCCGCACCCCCGAACCGATTCCCGAGCATCAGGCGCTGCAGTGGAAGCGTCAGTGTGAAGCAGAAATTGCAAAGCGCGGCCTTATGTTTCACGAT
>JAZOVP010000051.1:0-10491 GCA_045658765.1 Eubacteriales bacterium
TACTGTCCCTTTTCTGAGCACATACGGAATCGCACCGATGTGGACTTCATGGCCGTGGGTCAAAAAGATCCCGCGAAGCTTGGAAAGATTTTCTTCCAAATACTGCGTGTCGGGAATCACAAGATCGATTCCGGGCATAGCGTCATCGGGAAAGCCCATTCCGCAATCGATCACGATCATATCGTTTTCGGTTTCCAAAACGGTCATATTCTTGCCGATTTCGCCCAAACCGCCAAGGGCTATGATGCGAACGGTTTTTTCCGGATCAATGCGCGAAAACACTTCTTTTTTCTTTTTTTGCGCAGTTTTTTTCGGCTTTGCCGATTCCTTTTTCGAATCTGCTTTGCGGGGTTGGTTCATGGAAGGAGCTTTGTGCTCTTTCTTTTTTTCTGATTTCTTTCGATTCTCTTCTCTCATACGAAGGATCTCCTGTTCCACCGTGAGTGGCTCTTTTTTTGATCGGAAAGAGCCCTTTTTTGCGGTGTTCTTCTGCTTGCCTTTTTCGGCAAACTTCAGAGTGTTTTTTTCTTTTTTGGGATTCTTATGTACGGGAAGGGATTTACCTTCCCTTGAGTTTTTCTTCAATTTCATTTAATTTTCCTCTATATTCATAAGCGTGATCCAAAGCGGCCTCAAAGCTGAGTGCTTCGGAAATGATTTTGATTCCGAAAAAGCCCGGCTCAAGCCGCACTTTTTCATTTTTCGGTAAGGCACTTGCCATTCTCAAAAGAAGCGCCTTGTTTTCCTCCTTGGCATCATAGCGAAGCGAGGAAATATAAAGATCGGGAGTTTTTTCAAATTCCTCCTTCACGGTTTTGGCATCGGTTTGAAAGATTGCAAAAAGAAGCTTTGCGGCAAGGAAATTATGATCGTAAAGCCAGCGATCGCGAGTGGCTCTTTTGCGAAGAACACTTTCCTCTCGGGTGGTGTGAGAGAGCGAAAAATGCTCTGCGGTGCCGCCGCGAAGCGCAATATGCTCCGAAAAATACTGCGGTGCGGTATCGGGGAGCACAAAGTGCCTTCTTCCTTTTTGCATTTCTTTTTCCAAAAGATAAAGCTTTGCTTTTTCCGTGTCGCAAAGTCTTTTTCCATTGAAAAAGAGTTTGAGTTCCCGATGAAAAATTTCAAGGCAAAAGCCCTGTTCTCTGATTCCATCGTATGCAAGATAGCCCGCTTTTATGGCTGCCTCTTTGAAAAACTCGGAAAGATTGCCCGAAACTCCGATCTCGTTCCCAAAGCCAAATCCCATCATTTCGCTCAGGGCAGCAAGATAACGGCCTTTCACATCATTTCGAAACACAAGATTTCCGCCCGCTTTTTCGCTTTTTTCTTCTTCCGCGAAGCGAGAAAGGCGCAAAACTTCTTTTCTCAAAAGAGGCATTCCCTCTTTGCCAAAGGCAAAAAAGATTCCCTTTTTCTCCGATGATGAAACAAACACCGTGGGAATATGATAACACTCTGCGGCAAACGATGCCATTTCCTCAATTCCCTCGGAAAAGAGAATCGCGGTTTTTCCTGCAGAAGTTACCCCACCTGCAAACGCAGTGGCAAAATAAGAGCTTTCACCGCTTTGATCCCAAATCACACCAATATCGGAGGAAAATGATCTGGCAAATGCCATTCCGAGTTTTTCGGCGGCGGTGCGATCAAGCCCTATGGAATTTCCTTTCGAAACCCCTTTTTCCGTGAACACAATTCCCTCTTCCGCAAAAGCAGGAACTTTCATCAAAACCGAATAAGGGGGATATTTTCTTCCCCTTTCGGCAGATGCGCCTTTCGCCGCCACACTACCGGCTCCCAGCACACTTCCGGGCAGAATCACGGAATCCTCCCCGATGCGGCATCCCTCGCAAACCAGAGCATCGTTTACCAGAGCGCCTTTTTGAATTTTGGCATTTTCCATAATCACAGAGCCCGCCACCCGCGATCCGCTCGCAAGGTGCACCCCGTCTGAAATCACGGAATTCTGCCGAATCTCGGCGCCTTGTTCCACGGTAGCGCCGTTTGAGATAAAATAAACTCCTTCGCCATCGGTGCTTTTTTCAAAGCGACCGCAAGGCGAGGTGTAAGTTTTCACCCTTCCTTGCACCAAATCCAGATTGCAACGGTAAAGGGTTGGGATTTTTCCGATGTCGCACCAATATCCATCGTCTTTATATCCGTAGAGGGGCGCACCCTCGCGGAGCAAAAGAGGAAACAGATCGCGGGCAAAATCAAAAAATTCCCCTTCCGGAATCTTCTTGAGGACTTCCGGAGAAAGAAGATATACCCCTGTATTCACAAGATCGGAAAGGGTTTCCGACCAATCGGGTTTTTCGGAAAAAGCAAAGATCCTTTCCATGGTATCCTGCAATACCACGCCGTATTCAAGCGGAGTTTTCACGCTCGATAAAATCACGGTAACCTGCGCTTTTTTCTCTTTATGAAAACGAATTGCCCTTTCCAGATCGAAATCGCAAAGAGCATCGCCGCTCATCACAAAAAAGAATTCTTCGCCCTCAAGCTCTTTTTGAAGCATTTTCACCCCGCCCGCCGTGCCCAAAGGCACATCTTCGCGGGAATAGGAAAGGTGAATTCCGAAGGCGTTTTCCCCGTATCGATGGCGAATCTGATCCGCCAGATAATGGGTGGTAATATATGCTTTTTTCACTCCGTAATGGGAAAGGAGCGAAAGGCAATAATCCATCACGGGCCGTGCCAAAACAGGCACCAGCGGTTTTGGTCTTGTATCGGTAATCGGGCGGAGTCGCTCGCCGCGACCGCCTGCTAAAATAACTGCTTTCATTGGGATCCTCCGAGAAAAAATCTTTATTTTTATTTTTTCCTCGAAAGATCCGATCTATTCGGTTTTCAAAAGATTCTTTTGATTTCAATTCGCCTCGTCGGGCGGAAAATTTTTGATCTTATAAAGGCACTTTTCCCCGTCTTTTTCGATCATTTCACCAAGTGCGAAAAAACGATTGTTTTGATAAAGACGGAATCGCGTTCCTTCTTCTTGATCGGATAAATTCAGTTTTTCTGCCGAAACCGCGCATCCGTTTGCGATCAGGCGATCAAAAAACTGCGGAAGCTCAAAAATTTCTTCTTCGGCAAAGATTTCTTCGGTGGGAATCAGCTTTTCTTCCCGCTTTTCTTCGCTCATCGCTTCGAGTTCTGCGAGGGTAACAGATTTTTCCAAGGTGAAAATTCCGCTTTGTTCCCTTTCGAGCGCACTCATCGCGCCGATGGACCCCGCTTTTGCGCAAATATCGCAAAGAAGAGTGCGGATATAGGTGCCTTTGGAAACGCTCAAACGAAGTTCGGCTTCCTCTTTGGAAAACGAAAGAAGCTCTGCCCCAAAAACCTCAATTTTTCGGGCGGGGCGCTCGATCACTTTCCCTTCGCGGGCATATTCATAAAGTTTTCTTCCGCCCACCTTCACGGCCGACATCATCGGCGGAATCTGCATCGATTCTCCCAAAAAAGAGAGCATCGCCTTTTCAAATTCTTCTTTTTCGGGGCGAGAGTCATCTTCCCTTGTGGTTTTGCCCCAAATATCTTCCGTATCGGTGAAAATTCCAAATCGAACCTTTGCCCGATACACTTTTTTTTCGTTTCGGATCAGATCACACGCTTTCACGGCGTTTCCGATCAAAATGGGAAGCACCCCCTCGGCTTCGGGGTCGAGTGTTCCCGTGTGGCCCACTTTTTTGGTGCCGAAAAGCTTTCGCATTTTCGCCACGGCATCATGGGAAGTAAAGCCCTTTTCTTTATAAAGGCAAATCACTCCGCTTTTCAAAGAATTCTCCCTTCGGCTTCCAAAAGGAGCTTTTCCATCACTTCTTTTTCGGTGCCGAGAATGGTGCACCCTGCGGCCGCGCGATGACCGCCGCCGCCAAAGAATCGGCAAAATTCGGAGGCATCGAATCCCTCTTCACTGCGAACGGAAACCTTATATTCACCGGCTTCTCTTTCCTTTGCCACAATGGAAACCTGCACCCCTTCGATTTGGCGGATCACATTGATCAAGGCATCCAAATCCGAATATCGGGCACCGAGTTCTTCGCGGCAAGCGGCAGAAACCGAAAGAGCGGCAAGTTTTCCGCCCAAAAAAAGCTTTGCTTCTTTTGCCGCAAACGCTTCGAGCTTCATTTGAAGCACACTTTTGGTTTCAAACATCAATTTATTGATGCGGTAAAAATCGCCCTCTTGGGCATATTCCGATAAAAAAGCGGCGGCAAGGAAAGTGTTTTGATTGGTATTGGAATAGCGGAAGCACCCCGTATCGGTTGCGATGCCGGTATAAAGCGCCTTCGCCAAATATGAATCGAAAGAAACCTTCATTTCTTTCAAAAGATCAAGAACAATCTCGGCGCAACTTGCTTTTTCGGGATCAATATAGGATTTTTTCCCCGAAACGGTATTGATGCGATGGTGATCCAACACAAGATCGATCCGATCAGAAAAATCAGCGCCGCAAAGCATTTCGGGGGAAGCAATATCCACCGTGATAAAATGCTCGGCTTCAAAAGGAAAAAGCCCCTCTTCTGCCGCGGTTAAATAGGAAAAATCTTTTCCGAAAGGATCGGGGCAAAAAACCCGCGCCTTTTTTCCTATTTTTCGAAGCGCAAAAGCAAGGGCATGGCTGGATCCGCAGGCGTCTCCGTCGGGAGAACGGTGGCATGCAACAAGAACCCGGTCGAAGCCGGGATCTTGCAGCATATCCGCGATTTGTTTTAAATCAGTTTTCTGTTCCATTCACATTCAAATCCTTTAAGACCTGAGCAATATGAGCTCCGTGCTCCGCCGACTTATCGTGAACAAAAATCAATTCGGGGGTTTGGCGGAGATTGAGGCGCTTTGCAAGGGAAGAGCGCAAAAATCCCGAAGCGCACTCCAGCCCCTTCTGCACTTCCTCGGCATCGCCGATGATGGTGCCAAAATAAATTTTTGCAAATTTCAAATCGGGGGTAACTCTGGCGGCATTGATGGTAACAAAAGCCGAAGCCACCCTCGGATCCTTCACCTCGCGGATAATCTCGCCCAGTTCATGGGCAACAGAGTCATTCACTCTTTCCTGTCTGTGGTTCATAAAGTCCCTTCCAAGAGGATCAGGCGTTCTGAACCTCTTCCATCACGTAAGCTTCCAGAATATCGCCCACGTGAATATCGTTGAATTTTTCCAGTCCGATACCGCATTCGTATCCTTGAGCCACTTCTTTCGCATCGTCTTTAAAGCGCTTGAGCGAAGAAATTTTATCCTCAAAGATCACCACGCTGTCGCGAAGCACACGGATCATACTGTTTCTGGTTACCTTACCGTCGATCACATAAGAACCTGCGATCACACCAACACCGGGCACGCGAATGGTCTGACGAACCTCTGCCTGACCGAGCACGTTTTCACGGAAGGTGGGAGCGAGCATTCCCTTCATTGCCTTTTCGATTTCCTCAAGGCATTCATAGATGATGCGGTAAGTACGGATATCCACTTCATTTTGCACGGCGCTTTCGGTGGCACCTCGATCGGGGCGAACATTAAAGCCCACGATGATGGCACTGGAAGCGGCGGCAAGCATAACATCGTTTTCGGTAATACCGCCCACTGCCGCGTGAATCACTTTCACTTTCACTTCTTCGCAGGAAAGTTTTTCCAAAGAGGCCTTCACCGCTTCGGCACTGCCCTGCACATCGGCTTTCACGATGATATTTAAGCTCTGCACGCCTTCTTTCATCTGATTGAAGAAATCTTCCAAGCTCACTTTCGCATTGGCGCGGAATTCTTCTTCCTTGAGCTTATCTTTTCTTTGATCGGCAAGTTCTCTTGCCATTTTTTCATCTTTCACGGCGTTGAAAATATCGCCTGCACCGGGCACACTATCCAGACCCAAAATTTCCACGGGAACGGAAGGCCCTGCGGTCTTCACATTTCTGCCCTTATCATCGGTCATGGCGCGAACTCTGCCCACGGCACCGCCCGCAATGATCACATCACCCACGTGCAAAGTACCGTTTTGAACCAAAACAGTGGCAACGGGGCCTCTGCCCTTATCGAGCTTGGCTTCAATCACAACACCCTTGGCTTCGCGGTTGGGATTTGCTTTCAAATCTGCCATTTCGGAAACAAGAAGAATGTTTTCCAAAAGATCGGGAATACCCATTTTGGTCAGAGCCGAAACGGGCACGCAAATCACATCGCCGCCCCACTCTTCGGGAACCAGATCGTATTTGGTGAGTTCTTGCTTGATGGCATCGGGGTTTGCACCCTGTTTATCCATTTTATTGATCGCAACAATGATCGAAACCCCTGCGGCTTTCGCATGGTTGATGGCTTCCACGGTTTGCGGCATAATACCGTCGTCGGCGGCAACCACCAAAACGGCAATATCGGTGAGCTGTGCACCGCGGGCACGCATCGCGGTAAAGGCGGCGTGGCCGGGGGTATCGAGGAAGGTGATGGGCTTGCCATCCACTTCGATTCGATAGGCACCGATGTGCTGGGTAATACCGCCTGCCTCGCCTGCGGTAACATTGGCATGGCGAATGGCATCGAGAATGGAGGTTTTACCGTGGTCAACGTGGCCCATAACCACCACAACGGGGCTTCTGCTTTCGAGTTCTTCCGCACCGTCGGCGTGTTCGTCGATCAGTTTTTCTTCGATGGTAACCACCTTCAAGGGTTCGGCTTCGCTTCCGAATTCATCGGCAACAAGCGCCGCGGTATCGAAATCGATGCTCTGATTGGCAGTGGCAATCGCGCCCATCATCATGAGCTTTTTCACCACTTCCGCAGTGGTAACACGAAGTTCTTTTGCCAGATCGGAAACCACGATGGTTTCGGGAATCTGAATCTTTTCGGGGATGGTTGCTCTTACCACATTCTCGGTTCCGCGCTTTTTCTTTTCCCCTCTGCGAGGACGGCGGGGGGTCATGCGGCGGCGGTTGGCATCCATGCCGAATTCATAGTTTTTCTCGTCGTATTTGGAAAGATCGATGTCCACAATTTTGGTATCGATAATGCGGATTTCTTTCTTTTTGGCAACAAATTCTGTTTTAGGACCATCGAAAACGGGAGTCTGCTGTGCGGAGGGAGCACGCTTTTCTCCTCTTTCTTCACGCTTCTTTTCTTTCTTTTCGGTCATACCGCTGCGAGCGGCGGCAAAACGATCGTTCTGCTGCTGCTTTCTTCTTTCTGCCTCTTCTTTGGCATTTTTCGCGGCTTTTTCAGCGGCTGCTTTTTCAGCGGCGGCCTTTTCTGCGGCGGCCTTCTTTTCGGCGGCGGCCTTTTCAGCGGCTGCTTTTTCGGCAGCGGCTTTTTCTGCAGCGGCCTTTTCCGCGGCTGCTTTTTCTGCGGCTGCTTTTTCGGCGGCGGCTTTTTCAGCAGCGGCTCTTTCGGCGGCGGCTTTTTCTTCTGCGGCCTTCTTTTCCGCTTCTCTTTCGGCAATTTCCCAAGCGGTTTCTTTTACTTCATATTTTCCATCGATATAATCATTGATATCCTCGATGGGAAATTGATCCATCAAAGTCTGAATCGCAAAGCTGGCCTCGTCTTTTTCGAGCACACCACCGGTTTGCTTGGTCATACCGAGTTCTGCAAAGATGGCAATCAAATCCTTTGATTTAATATCCAGATCCTTTGCAAGTTGACTGATTTTTACTGTTTCTGCCATAAAATCCCTCCAAACGGCTTCAAAGCGAAGCCAAAACTAAATTCACAAACTCTTCGGGAACCGAAACGCAGACCACATCTGCATTTTTCCCAAGGGCCGCTCCCATTTCTTTTTTCGTGAGCGCCGC
This sequence comes from Eubacteriales bacterium, assembly GCA_045658765.1. GTDB lineage: Bacteria > Bacillota > Clostridia > Oscillospirales > SIG627 > RGIG5579. The sequence continues at coordinate 7,777 of JAZOVP010000051.1, forward strand.
GCGATAAACGGGAATGTTTTTGCGGGCGGCGGCGGGGCAAATTTTATCTTCGGTGTTTTTTGCCGCATCGGATGCAAGTAGAACCAATGCCGCTTTGCCCTTCAGGAGCGCTTCTTTCACCAGATACGCACCCGAAACAATCTTCCCTGCCCTGCGGCAGAGCCCGAGCGCGCCTGCGGTTTTTTCTTTTGCGGTCATTCCATTTTTCCTTCCAGTTCTGCCCAGATTTCTTCCGGAATGGCCAGATCGAGTTGGCGTTCGAGGCGCTTTGCCTTTTTTGCCTTCAAAAGACAAGCTTTCTTGGGGCAAAGATAAACACCGCGCCCGTTTTGCTTTCCGGTTTCATCCAAAACGATGTTCCCCTCGGGCGTGCGCACCACGCGAACCAATTCTTTTTTTGTTTTCTGCTCGTTGCAACCGGCACAGCGGCGCAACGGAACCTTTTTTTCTGCCATTATTCTGCCTTAATATCGATCTTATAACCGGTAAGCTTTGCGGCAAGACGAACGTTCTGACCTTCTTTGCCGATGGCAAGAGAAAGCTGATCGGCGGCAACTGCCACTTCGCAGGTTTTATCATCATTCACATGCACAGAAAGAACCGTGGCGGGAGCAAGAGATGCCGCAATAAATTCTGCGGGATCTTCGCTGTATTTCACCAGATCGATCTTTTCGCCGGGAGCTTCCTTGAGAATGTTTGCCTTTCTCATGCCCTTCAAACCGATGCAGCTTCCGATGGGATCCACATTTTCATCGCGGGAATAAACCGCAACCTTGGTGCGGCTGCCTGCTTCTCTGGCAACCCCGTAGATGATCACGGTGCCATCCTGAATTTCGGGCACTTCCATTTCAAACATGCGCTTGATGAAATTGGGATGGGTGCGGGAAAGCACAATGATGGGATTGCGGGTTTCTTTTTTCACTTCGCAAACATACACCTTCACATGATCGCTCACTTTGAAACGATCGGTGGGGAGCTGTTCTGCTTTCAGAAGGGTTGCTTGGGTGTTGTCGAACTCCAGAATCACGTTGCCGGTGAGTTTTTCGATGATCATAACCGTACCGGTAATGATTCCCTCGGTTTTCTTTTCGTATTCTTCGATCAGTTTTCCGCGCTCGGCTTCACGAATGCCCTGCACAATCACCTGCTTTGCATTTTGAGCGGGAATTCTGCCGAAATTCTTCGGCTTGAATTCATATTCCTGCACATCGCCGATCTTTGCACGCTTGGATTTTTTGCGAGCGGTTTCCAGATCGAGCTCGCAAGTGGGATCCTGCACCTCTTCCACAACGGTCATCAGGCGATACATTTTCACCTTGCGCTTTTCGGTATCGATCACAACGCGAACATTGGATTCGTTGTTGTTTTCCTTCTTATAGCCGGTAAGAAGAGCGGCTTCCACTCTTTCCAGCAAAAATTCTTTGGGGATTCCTTTTTCTCTTTCCAGGGCTTCCAGTGCATCAAAAAACTCGTTATTCATTTTCGATTCCTTTCTTGTTTTGCAAGAGATTAGAGTATTTCTTCCACGGTAACAACCTTTGCCACCGCTTCGTTTTTCAGTGCCTTATTTGCGCCTTCGATTTCGATCACGATCTCTTCGGCACTATGGGAAACAAGAGTTCCCGTGAAATTTTTTTGACCGTCGATCGGGGCATAAAGCCGAACCGAAACCGCTTTCCCGAGATAAAAATCAAAATGCTCGGGGCGATGCAGGGTGCGCTCAAGTCCCGCGGAGGAAACCTCCAAATAATAGGCCTCTTCAATCGGATCCTTTTCATCGAGGATCGGGCTCAAAAGGCGCGAAACTTTTTCGCAATCGTCCAGATCGATGGGGGTTTTGCGATCGGGATTTTCGATGGTTACAAGAAGATTGAAATCTGCACCTTCTTTATAGTAATCCACATCCCAAAGAAGATATCCCGCCGCCTCTACGGGGCCTCGGATGATTTCTTCTGCTTTTGCGGCAATCTTGCCGCGACCTTTTTTTTCGACCACAAAAACACCTCACAAAAAACTCTCTTCATAGCAAAGCGAGTAGAGCGGAAATCCACTCTACTCCCTTACAACCATATTGCTATATTCATATCCTACCATATTAAAAAGAAAAAATCAAGAGTTTTTGGAATTTTTTTCTTTTCTCCGGATTGATTTGGCATCTTTTTCGGTGATAACATATTGCCACACGGGAAAAGATATGCTAGAATGGAAAAAAAGAGAGGAGCTGTTTATGAAACAATTTCTTTTAGGCATCCTTTTTGCCTTACTTTGTATTCTTGCCGTTTCTTGCGCAAAAAATGAAAAAAATCCCGCCGAAACCAAAGAACCGAGCACCGCGCTTCCCACCACGGAAAATACCGATTCCGATTCCTCTCTGCAAAAAGACGAGCTTCTTTATACCATCGATACCAAAATGGGCACCGCCAATCAAGGCACCCTTTCCGCGATGGATTCTTTTGAGGTGCACACGATTCGCGAGAAGAAAGATCTGGATCCCTTCCGCAATGCTTTATCGGGCCTTACCGCCGAAGACGAAGCCAAATACCTTGCTGATACCGAAGGAAATTGCATTGTGATCGAAATCACCGCTGCCTCCGATTATTCTTACTATGGAATCTCTTCCGTGATGCAATCGGGCGGCTATATCACCATCACCGTTTCCTCCGGAGAAGATGAAATCGCCACCCCCACCCACACGTTTTTCCTCCTTTACTTCCC
>JAZOVP010000052.1:0-1097 GCA_045658765.1 Eubacteriales bacterium
CCTGAGAAAGACAATGACAAGACCCAACCCCTTGGCTCACAGACCGACATGGCTACGATCCGACTTCATTCAGTATCTGAAGAAGTCTATTTACGGTGGATTTATCCATCTGCCACCGCAAAACGAAGTCAAAAGCGAAGATGCTGCACGCGCGCTCGAAGCCATTCTGCTTATGATGGCAGACAAAGAGCCTGCGAAAGTGATAGAAAACTAAAAAAACACCGATGCTGCGGCATCGGTGTTTTTTTTGTTATTTTGCGGCTGCTTTGTTGGCACGCTGAATGTTGTGAGCGAGGCCTTCGCAGAGTCGGTCGATATCGTAGTTAAAGGTTTTGCAGTAAGCGGTGCAAACCACTTTGCTGTCTTTGTCTTTTACGGTGAGAAGATTCATGGGAATCTCCTTTTCCGCGCCGTCGATGCAAACTCACTTGGTAACATCGGTGTGGCTTTCAGCGCCCGAAAGATCGGTGAAGAGGATGTCTTTGGTGATGATCTCTTCTTTGTCTTCGAGAAGAGAAGATTTCTTTTCCCAAATGCGGATCATGTTGGCTTCCATCATGATGTAGGTGATAACGTATACAGAAGAGAAGATTCTACCGTTTTTTCTCTTGCGGATCGGGAGGTTTTCATCGGCAAGATCGTAACCTTCGAATTCGAAGAAAAGATCGGGGTCCTGGTTGGGATAGCCGAAATGCTCAAGAGCGGCTTCTCTGGCACCTCTTTGCAGAAGCGCGATCTGCTCTTTGATCTGCTTTTCTGATGTGATCATGCTGAAAGAAGTGAGAAGAATGGCAACGCCGATCGATGCAAAGGGAAGCGCGGCGGCAACCCAGCCCATGGTGGAGATTAAAACGACAACGGCGATGGCGAAGAAGAAATACGAGGTATAGGACAATCCTGTCCAAAAACGCGTACGTTTGTGATTGAAAAAGAGAGCGTTTTGTTTGAAATCCATGATACAACCTTCACTTTTTTTATTTTTTTCACTTGATTTTATCACAAAAAAGGTGTTCTTGCAAGATGATTTTGTAAATTTTTAAAACAAAATTGGAATAAAAAAGCTCTTGACAGAAAGAAAAACAAAATGTATAATAAAA
>JAZOVP010000053.1:0-3525 GCA_045658765.1 Eubacteriales bacterium
GAGGAAAGAACATCTTTGCATTCGCCGCCATAGGCGCCCGCATTCATAAAGATCGCGCCGCCAACCGTGCCGGGAATACCAAAGAAAGGTTCCATTCCGGTGAGTGCATTTTTCCAAGCAAAGGTGGAAAGCGCCGTGATGGAAGCGCCGCACTGAGCGGTGATTTCATTTTCCGAAAGAGAAATTTCTTTTAAATGCAAGAGCGATAAAATAAGCCCTTCATAGCCCTCATCCTTGGCAATCACGTTGGATCCGTTTCCAAGCACAAAATACGGAATTTTCTTTTGATTTAAAAGGGGAAGAAGCTTGATCACAACAGATTCTTTTTTGGGAAAAAGAACTGCAGAATTTCCTCCTGTTTTAAAGGAAGTGAGGCGGGAAAGCGGAAAGGATTCTTCCAAAAGATAACTTCCCTTTTCGATTTCGCCGCAATTTTCAAGTTCTTGAAGAATTTGACGAACGGGTGAAAAAACCGACATGCTCATCTCCAAAGAAGCGCGGCACCAATGATGCCGGCATCGTTGCCAAGCTGAGCTTTTTTGAGAACGGTTTTATTTTTGCAAGAGCGGGCATATTGCTCTTTTTCCAAAATTTCGCGAACAGGAGCCAAAAGAGTTTCCCCTTCTGCAGAAATGCCGCCGCCCACCGAAAGGATTTCGGGCTGGAAAATATTTACCATATTGGTGATGCCGCAGGCAAGATAACGGCAGAATTTTTCCAAAACCTTCTTGGCGCTTTCATCGCCCGCACGCATGGCATCAAAAGCGGTTCTGCCATCCACTTTTTCAAGAGATCCGCCCGTGATTTCCCACATTTTGCTATTGGGGCTGATTTGCATTTCTTCTCGGGTCATACGGCAGAGCGCGGTGGCGGAGCTATAGCACTCCCAGCATCCGCGGCGACCGCAAGAACAAGGAACCCCATCGGCTTCGATCACCGTGTGCCCAAGCTCGGCACCTGCGAAATTAAAGCCCTGAAAGATTTTTCCGTTCAACACAACACCGCCGCCAACACCGGTGCCCAAAGTGATGAGAACCGAGTTTTTGCAGCCCTTTGCCGCGCCCGCTTCGGCTTCGCCCTTGGCGGCGCAGTTGGCATCGTTTTCCAAACCGATGTTTTGGATCCCGAGGCGATTTTTCAAATCCTCAACAATGGGAAAATTCAAAAAAGAAGGTAGGTTGCAGGAATATTCAATCATGCCAGTTTCGGCATTGGCAATGCCGGGAGAGGCGATGCCGCAAAAGGCAATATCGCTCATCGCGCAGCCAAATTCCTTTACCACACTTTTCACCAGGTTTGCCATATCTGCCATAATTTCTTCGGCAGGACGGGAAGAAATGGTTTTGCAACTTTTCTTCAAAAGAAGCGATCCGTTTTCATCCACAAGACCGCAGGCGATATTGGTGCCGCCCAGATCAATTCCGATATAATACATTTCATTCTCCTCCAAGTTGCTTCATCAATTTCTCGTTGAGTTCTTCCGCGGTATTAAAGCCCATCAACTTTTGACGCATATTCATCGTGGCAATTTCCACAATCAGAGCAAGATTTCTACCGGGACGAACGGGAATGGTGAGTGAGGGAATTTTGATTCCCAATAATTCAGTATATTCGGTGTCCATACCGAGGCGCTCATAATTTTTGCCTTGTTCCCATTGCTCCAAATTGATAATGAGACCAATCTTTTCGGTTTCCTTCACTGCACCCATACCGAAAAGCCGCCTGATATCCACCACGCCGATGCCGCGAAGCTCCACATAATGACGAATCATTTCGGGAGCGGAACCAACGAGGGTGATATCGGAAACACGCTTGATTTCAACCGCATCATCGGCAATGAGGCGGTGCCCTCTTTTCACAAGGTCGATCGCGGTTTCGCTTTTACCAACTCCGCTATCGCCGAGAAGCAAAACGCCTTCCCCGTAAACCTCCACCAAAACACCGTGGCGGGTGATGCGATCTGCCAGAGAAACATTCAACAAAGAAATCAGAGCAGACATAAAATACGAAGTATCTTGGCTGGTTAAAAGAAGCGGAACCCCGAAATTCTTTGCATATTCTTTGGTATGGGGAAGCACCTTTCTGCCATGGCAGAAGATCACGCAACACGGCTTTTTCGACATCAGCAAATACACCGCTTCATTGCGCTCTTGCATGGAAAGGGATTCGAGATATTCATATTCGGTTTTGCCCAGAATCTGAATGCGATCAGGATCAAAATACTGATGAAATCCCGCCAAAAAAAGACCCGGGCGGTTGATTTCTTTATGGGTGATCTTTTTTTCGTGATCGGCTTCTTCCATATAGATCACATCAAGTTTCATTTTTTCAATGATCTCGCCGAGTTTGATGGAATAAGTTTCGTTCAAAGCGCTTCTCCTTTTTCTATGTTGATATACAAAATCATTTTATCATAAAAAAATAAAAATTTCAATGGAAAAAGCATAAATCACAAAAAGAAAAAGAACACTAAAAGAAAAAGGAGTCAAGGAATGAAAAAAATCAAAATCAATCCCAAAGACAGACGTCCCCGCCCTCTTGCGGAAACGGGCCCGAGTGATATGATCCATTTCCCTCCCAGCCGCACCGATCCTGAGGGTTGGTATACAGGTGTTCCCTTTGATTTCAAGGATAGACCCGTGCAAGACGCCGATGACCTTTGAAGAAGTCCGAGCAAATGCTCGGACTTAATTTTTGCTCGGATTCGGGTAAAAATGTGATCCTATCTTGATTTTTTCATAGCATTGTGGTAAAATAAGGAAAAACATTTTAGGAGGTTTTTCCTATGAAAAAGAATCCCTATAGCGGCACTCAGACCGAAAAAAATCTGGAAGCCGCATTCGCAGGCGAAAGCCAAGCCAGAAACAAATATACTTATTTTGCATCGGTTGCAAAAAAAGAAGGATATGAGCAGATCTCTTCCCTCTTTTTGAAAACCGCTGAAAACGAAAAAGAGCATGCAAAACTTTGGCTCAAAGAACTCAAGGGCATCGGAAACACCGCAGAAAATCTTTTGGCTGCCGCCGAAGGCGAAAACTACGAATGGACCGATATGTATGAAGGGTTTGCCGTAACCGCCGAAGAAGAAGGGTTCCCCGAACTTGCAAAAAAATTCCGCCTTGTTGCAGCGATCGAAAAGCATCACGAAGAGCGCTATCGCAAGCTTCTTGAAAATGTGGAAACTGCCGCAGTTTTTGAAAAGAGCGAAGTGAAAGTTTGGGAATGCCGCAATTGTGGCCATCTTGTTGTGGGTATGAAAGCTCCGGAAGTTTGTCCGACATGTGTACATCCAAAGGCATTCTTTGAAATTCATGCTGAAAATTACTAAAAGTGATTTTAAAAAGATTGTCGCCGGTGCGGCAATCTTTTTTTGAAAAGGGGTAAACTATATGCAGAACTATTCAGGTGAAGTAGGACTTCAATATCATTTACAAATCAGACCGGGAGACGTAGGAAAATATGTAATTTTACCTGGGGATCCAAAACGATGTGCTAAGATAGCAGCTCATTTTGAAGATGCGAAAT
>JAZOVP010000054.1:0-4110 GCA_045658765.1 Eubacteriales bacterium
TGTTTTTTGATAAATTGGAAAGAAATTTATTTTCATAAAGACGAGGGAATGCGGAAAGGTATTCCTGCATCTTTTCAAGCACTTCTTTTTTGGACCGATCCCGGCAAAGTGCCACTCTGGTCATTGCGGCAACGGCAAGATGCTCAATCAAAAGAAAGTCAAATTCTTCTTTGTATTTCTCAAAATTTCCGTTTTCTTTAAAATAAGAGATAATATCTTCAAAAGCATCGATAATCTCTAAATTTCGAAACACATTTCGATTATTCATAATCGATCCGCTTCTCTGCACGTAATAAAACAGAAAATCCGAAATGTAGGTAATCTTTTCGGCTTTTAAATAAAGCTTCGGAATGAGGCGCAGATCTTCATACCATTCTCTCGCCACAAACGATAGCCCCTCAAAAAGCTCTTTCCGATACATTTTCCCCCAAGCACAAAAGCGGTTTTGAAGGATTTGGGGACATTCAGAGAGGGAGGTGGTGCAATTTTTGATACTGCTTTCGGAATAGAAAAGGATTTTCCCATCTTCATCCACATCCAAACTGTTGCATACCACAATATCGCTTCCGTTTTCCTCTGCAGCTGAAACAAATTTTTCCAAGCAGTCTTTTGCGATGTAGTCATCGCTGTCTAAAAACACGATATAATCACCGCTTGCCTTCGAGAGTCCGAAATTTCTTGCGCCGCCAAGACCGTGATTCTCGGTGGTGAAGGCGATAAAGTTCTCGTTTCTGGCGGTAAATTTTTCAATAATTTTCAGGGAGTTGTCGGTGCTTCCATCATTCACAATGATAATCTCAGCGCCTTTATAGGTTTGCTCCTCCACGGAAGAAAGGCATTTTTCCAAATAGTTTTCCACATTATAAACGGGAATCACAACGCTAACTTTCATACCATTATCTCGTTTCTTTTAAGATTTTTTGAAAAAGCGGGAAACCTTTCCCAAAATCAGAAAGCAAGTTTCGTTTTTGGAAAGGATGGCAATCGTGCCGTAAAGAAGAGCACCCAATCCCACTTCCAAAAGAAGTTTGATGAGCGAATTGAATTCAAAACTTGCCACAACGCGCACCGCAAAAAGCATCACAATCGATCCGCAAAGGATTCCGAAATTGTCTTTGAAAATTCCTTTCAAATCAAACATATCCCGAAGATTCCAAAACGAAATTGCAAAAACCGTGCATTCCGCGGTGATATAAGCGATCGAAGAGCCGTAAAAGCCAAAGTGTGGGATCAGAATTAAATTCCCCAAAATGCTCACCACCGCGCCTGCTGTGGTGGCAAGAGTATAAATCTTTTCTTTCCCCATCGGGATCAGCATCTGCACACCCATAATGCTGTTGAGCGAGGTGATCAGCACCAAAACACTCAAGATTTTCAGAATCGGCGCAGAAAGAAGATATTCGCTTCCCAAAAAGATCGGGATAAAGTCATCTGCAACCCCGAAAATTCCGAGCATTGCGGGCAGAGCAATGAAAAGATTGAAATTCACTGATTTTCTTACATAGTTCTTAATTCCTTCGCGATCGCCCGACATGGTAAGGTTTGCCACCCTTGCCATCATCACATATCCCACCGATTGCAAAATTGCGGTGATCATTTTCACAATTCGCTGTGCCTGATCGTATAGCCCCACATTGTCGGTATTGGTGAGCCATCCGAGCATTGTGCGATCGATCAAAACATAGATATAGTTCATCGCCTGCGGGATGAAAAGAATCAAACTCGGCTTTAAGTGATAAAAACAGCGAAGCTTTTCGCCCTTTTTTAAATCCACATATTGCGGCAGATAATAGAGCATAATCAGGTTTCCGAGGAAGCTGCTCGCCACAATCAAAAGCACATAAAAAGGCAAATCGCTCGGCTTCTTAATGAAAGCAAAAAGGCAAACCACAAAAAGGAATTTCACCACAAGGTTGCGAAGGGTAACCTTTTTAAAATCTTCTACTCCTTGATAAAACCAAGAAATATCAATTCCGTTTGCGATGATATTGATGATGTGGATGCGGTAAAGAAAAGCGTATTCGTTTCCAAAACACAAAGTGGGAACATAAATCGCAAGGGTTGCCACCATTAAAATCAGTCGCAGGAAAATAATCTCTTTGGTAACCTTTGCCAGCGCTTCTTCATTGTCGCGCACGTATGCAATTTTTCGAATTCCGTAAAGGGAAGTGCCGATGGCGCCGAAAATGATAAAATAAGTAACGATGCTTTCGGTAAATGAATGCACTCCGTTTGCAGAAAGACCGAGAGTTCTGGCGGTGTAGGGGGTTGTAATGATTGGCAGCACCGTAACCAGAATCTGGTAGAGCATATTAAAAAATATGTTTTCCGTTACACTTCTTTTTTTCATATAAAGTCCTTATCGGTTTTCAATCAAATCGATCACGTTTTGGATCTGGGTTTCATAGGAAAAGAGCTTAATGTGCTCTTTGCAGTTTTTTTTCATTTCTTCTTTTTTTTCCTCGTTGAAAACAATTTGGGAAACCGCTTGCTTGAATTCCTCGTAGGTTTTAAAAAGAAGTCCGCACTTGCCGTGGTTTGAAAGTTCTGCCGTTCCGCCAACATATGTGCTGATAAAGGGAATTCCAAGTGCCATTCCCTCGGTGATCACCGTGGGAAAGCCCTCGCTTTCGGAGAAAACGCAAACTGCCGCGCTTTTTTTGATATAAGGATAGGGATTTTGAATGTATCCCAAGGGGAAAATGTAATCCCCCAGCCCTTTTTCGCAAATGATTTTTTTGATTTCTTCATCCTGAATGCCGGTTCCCAAAAGATAAAGGGAAACTTTCATTCCGTCGTGAAGAAGTTTTTCGGTGTATTCGATCAGGCGAATCGGATTTTTATTTGGTTCGATCCGTCCAAGGAAAATCAAGGCGTTTTCCTTCATTTCGATCATATCTTTTGAAGATGCCTTTTCAATTCCGGCAAGATCCGTTCCGTTGTAGATCATTTGAATTTTTTCTTCAAATTCGGGGAAGAGCGCCAGGATCGATTTTTTTGTGTTTTCGGAAATCGCAACGATGCGATCCGCCTTCCGAAAACTCTTTCTTTGCAAAAAGCGCTTAAAAGGCGCGCTCTTCAAATCGGAAACACTTCCGTGAATCCATTGAATGTTATAGGTGTTTTTCTTTGTCAGAAAAGAAGGGATTTGATAATTAAAGGAAATTTCCGCGTCAAAGTGCTCTTTGATGTGTTTTTTTTGCAAAAGAGCAGGGCAAAGGTGAACCAAAACGAGCTTGAATAAGCGCGAAATCTTCGATTCTTTTGTCATATCCACGATTGGGGGAAGCACGCGGATTTTAGGATCCAGCGCTTCTTTTTTCACCTCGAAATGAGCATATTCGATCACCGAGATTTCATAATCGGTTTTTTGTGCCAAACCATTTAAAATTCCATTCAGGATCTTTTCCGCCCCTCCACCGAGGGTGCGAGAATAAACAATAAAAAGAATCTTTTTCATCAATCGGGGTGCCTTTCCTTTTGATATTGATAAAATCCCGCCGCAACAAATGCAAACACGGTGATCGAGAAAATCCCGTAGAAGAGATGCCCCGCAAGAAAGGAAGCTGCGAGGGGCAGAAGAATTCCCACCGCAAAAAAAGCATTGTGAGCTGTGAAGCACTCCTTAAAATGCTTTAAGGCAAGATAAATTCCGTAAACGATAAAAACAAGGTAAGGCCCGATGAAAAGAGCCGTTCCCAAAAAACCAAACCAAATGTTTTGGGAAACGAAATCTTTTTCCGAATAAGGGAATCCCGAAATATACCCGATGCCAAGAAGCCGATCGGCAAGTTGATTTTCATTTTCCGCAAGGGCTTCCTTATAGATCATTGTTTTCAGGAGGCGGTAATCCATTTGCGCGTGATTGCCGTTTACCACAAGCTCATACCAAAATTCAAAGTGGCTTTCAATGGGGTAGAGTTTTAAAAATTCGGGGTCCACTCCAAAAAAGTAGGGGCACGAATTCACATATTCTGAAAATTCTTTGATAAATTTCGGATCAATCGGAGCGTTGGGATCCTGATTCTGGAGTTTCTCGGCAAAACTTTCGGTAACCTCTTTTTCCTCTTCGGAAATTTCAAAGGAATCATCGCGCATTTTTTGCATTGT
>JAZOVP010000055.1:0-17286 GCA_045658765.1 Eubacteriales bacterium
CAGATAACTGGATTTGCGGCAACTATGCTTCCGGTACAACTACCAAAGGCGTGAATTTTCGTTGTTATAATCCCGCATACGGTGATATTACCAATATTATCACCGGCGGTACTTTCAACTACAATTTCTACGGCTATGATGGAGAGCGCATTGACATAGATAGAAGCACCGGAAAAGAGGTTACATTTACTCCTGATGCTACCAAGACGGTTAAGAACGTTGTTCTTGGCGGTACATTTAAAGGTTTTGTTGGCGGAGCTTTGAACAACACCTATCGTAGTGTTACCAACAAAATCTACGGTGGCACGTTTGATATGTCTGCCGTGGGTGTTGATACCACCAGCGATGCCACAAAATTGACTAAGAAGACATATGCCTTTATTGGTGGTGGTGTGAAAGGCGAAACCGGTGATGTTAGAACCGAAATTTATGCTGCAAACTTCCCCAAGGTATCCACCGATCAAAACTACTTTGGCGGCAATATTGAAGGCACTGTTGGCAATATTACCAATGTTTTAAATTGCAAGGATAAGCAGACCGGTGAACGCACCGTTACTTTTGCAAGTGGTGCCACCTTGTTCCCCGGAAGCAGAGCCGGCGATGTTGGAATCATCACCAATGAATTTGATTCTCTTCAAATTATTAACAATCACCTTTATGCAGCAAGCTACCAAGGCACATGCAAAGGTATTTCTCAGAAATTTACCGGTGACTGTGTGATTGGCGGCGGGAACGGCAAGAATGTGCTTTGTTCCGGCGGTTATTCCGGAAGCGATCTTGTGGTAAATGGCGATGTAACCATTTATATTGATTGCGATGCTCCGGCAGACGAGCTTCCCAATTTTGACCGTTTCTTTGCAGGAACTCGTCAAGGTGATATCAACGGCAATGTTAAAGTCACTGTTAAAAAGGCCATTATGAGTCGCTTCAACGGCGGACACTTCGGGGCTAATAAGATTACAGGAAATGTAACAAACGATATTAGCAACCTTACTTGCAAGGGCTATTTCTATTCAGCCGGTTGTTCAGAGGTACAGAATATTACAAATACGATTTCCAATTCTACTATTGGAACTGCAGAAGAAAGTCCTGCATATCTTGGTGGCACCTCGGGCACTGTGAAGGGAAATATTACAAACACCCTTACCGGAAACAACTACTTTAGAGGCAATGTTTATGCGGCTGGTGGTACCGGAGCGGGTTATAAGGTGCTTGGTAAAGTTACTACCAGCATTGAAATGACTCTTGTTGATGGCGGAACCAGAAACATTAACTATTTCTTCTCCGGCTCCAGATATGGTGATGTTGCTGAAGTCGAAGCAACCTTCACCAGTGGTAAAGTGCTCAATTTCATTGGTGGACAACACTTAGCTACTACTGGTACTATCGGAAAGATTACCAACACTATTAATTGCCCCAACTTCAGTACACTTGAAGTTGCTAGAGTTAAGACTACTGATGCCAGTGGAAACACTGTGGATGTTGATATTGTAAACAATATTAGCGCAGGTACATTTAACACGGTATTTTACGGTGCACCTACTTACGAATGCACGATTCGCAACATTACCAATAATATTTCCGGTGATGTGGTGTTTAATGCAACGCAGAACGCTAATAAATCGGTGTACTATGGCGGCGGCAACGGCACTCCTACCATTACCGGCACTATTACCAACAACATTTCCGGCGGTACTTTCAACGATTACGCATATATGGGATCTGAAGCCGGCACTACCGGCCCAATTTCCAACACCATCACCGGTGGTAATTTTAAAGCCCACTACTTTGGTGCATCCATGGATGGTGCTGTGAATGGTGTTGTGGTGGACGGTGTGAAGGTTGCGGTTACCAACAATGTTTCCGGCACCCCCAATTTTAATAGCAAAAACTTTTATGGTGGCGGTGGCTTCTACGATGGAACGAAAAAAGCGGCAATCAGTGGTACCATTCTCAATACATTCAATTTTACTGCTGAAGATGGTGTTATTAACTTATCTACTTTCCATGGCGGAAACAGATATGGTACTGTTGACGCAGTGATCAACAATCTCAATTCCGGTAATTTTGGGTCGTATAATGGCGGTTGCCACGACGGATCTGTTACCGGCTTAGTTACCAATAAACTTGGCGATGTTTTGCTTACCGGTGCATTTACCGGCGCAGGTGCTAAAGGTGCAGGATGTATTAACAACACCTTCGATGGTACGCATGCTAACACACACGTTTATGCCGGCATTACCGCCGGCGCGGTGACCGGTATTGTGAACGAAGATGGCGAGAGAGTTGCTGTTACCAACGAGATTAAAGGCGCAGCGATTTTTGAAGGGAACTTCTTTGCTGCCGGCGGAGATTCTAAAGGGACAGGAAGTGTGAGCGGCACCGTTACCACCACTATTGACGTTACTCCTGTGGAAGGCGTGAATAACTTTGGTGGAGCATCATCCTATGCATTCTATGGCGGTGTTCGCGGGGGAACTATTGATGGCAAAATTACCATCACTGTGGAAAATGGTGCTTTCAATAATTTCTTCTACGAATCCTATCATGGCATTGACGGTACTGTTGCTGATGTGGAAGCCAATATTAACGGCGGTGTTTTCAACGGTACCATTGGTGCAAACAGAGGTAATGATTATAATGCTACCGGCGACGTAAAACTCACCTTTAATCTTACTGATGCTGATATTGCTGTGCTTGGTTCTGCAGAAGGACAAAACTTTGCAATCAAGGGCGGTGCAGGCAAGCTCATTATTGGTGCAAACACCAATCTTGTGGCAGACAGCATTACCGGCAACGATAAGGTAAATGTTGAAATGACTGCTGAACCTGAAACCAATAAGGTTTATGTTACCATTGCAGGCGATGTTAAGGATAAGCTGAATGTAACTTCTGCTGGTGAAATTACCACTCCCAAGGTTGTGGTATCCGGTGGCAACACTCTGATCAAGGGCGAAGGCGAGCAGCTCGTTGCGCAGCTTGTTGTTACCGATAAGATTGCAATCAGAGTACTTCTTGATGCGGACTTTACCGGAACCTACACCTACTCCTACAACAACGGCGCTGAAATCACCGGTACTGAAACTGAAACTGTTGTGGTTGGAGATAAGACCTATCAGGCAGTGATGCTTCCCGGTGTTGGAGTTTCCGGATTCCAGAATGAGTTTACTTTTGTGGCAGATGGCTACGAAGAATACAAATTCTCCATTCAGAGCGTGGCTGAAGAAGCTATTGATGCATGGAAAGACAATCCCGAATATGAAGATTGGATTAAATTTGCACAGGCAGTTGTAAACCTTTCTAAGGAATACAATGATGAAAACTATGTAGCCGACGGAAATATTAAACCTACCATCATTCAGGAAAATGCGATACCTGTATACGGATCTTTGGAAGAAAAGGTTGTTCCTGGCTCTGTGTTTGCAAGCCCTGTTATGAAGGGTGGCGCAGCTGGATTGGTGTTTACCTTTAAACTTGCCGAAGAACCCGCAGACTTCCAGGTGAATATTGGATCTGATGTGCTTGAAAAAGATAAATATGTTTCCAGCATTGTTAAGAATGGCGAGGATTATGAAGTTACCGTTGAACTTTATATCAATGCAAAATATGGTATGGACAACTTCAACGTTAAGTTTATGGACGGTACCGCTAAGTACTTCGGTGTTGAAACGAGCGTGGCTCAGATCGCATCTATGGTTGTTAGAACGACCAGCGATGATCAGATTAAGAACAATGCAACCGCTTTGATCTACTTCCTTGAAGCAGTTAGCGCAGTTGCAAATCAAAATAACTAATGTAAGAGGAGGATGAAAAAATGAAGAAATTTTATGAAGAACCTCTTGCAGAGTTTGTTACCTTCCAGTTCGAAGACATCATGGGACCTTCTGCCGGCGAGGATTATGTAATCAAAGGCGAAGGCGACAAAATTGATGACGGGTTCGGTAACGTACCCCTCTTCTAAGAGCTTATGAAAAAAGGCACTCGCGAAAGCGGGTGCCTTTTTTTAGGTAAGAAGTAAGAGGCAAGAGGTAAGAAGTGAGGAAAACAACCGTGCGGGGCGCGGTTGTTAATTTTTTATATACGGCGGGGATGGGCCCGCGCCGTACGGGGTTTGGTAATAATACGGCGGGAGCAAGCCCGCGCCCTGCGGGTTTTGTAATAATTTGGCGGGGATGGGACCGCGCCCTACGGTGATAGAAAATGGAAGAGCGGAAATATGAGTTAGAAAAGAAGGGTTGAAGGAATTTTATGGCTATGATAGAATAAGGGGGTGAGAGGTGAAATGATGGAAAACAAATTTCCACAAAGGAAACATCCCAGATTAAAAGGGTTTGGTTACAATGTGAATGGCGCGTATTTTATTACAATCTGTGTTCAAGATAAAAAACAGTTGTTGTCCCGAGTAGGGCGGGGGCTTGCTCCCGCCGGAGAACAAGCATTAGAATTAACCGAATATGGAAAAATCGCAGAAGAAGAATTATTGCGGTTGCAGGAACGGTATCCGTGTGTTGCGGTGGATCAATATGTGATTATGCCGAATCACATTCATATTATATTTTTATATGATGAGGATGCGATGGAAAAAGATCCGCGCCCAACGATTATGGATGTTGTTTGCGGGTTTAAATCGATTACAACAAAACGTTGCAAGGAGATTTTACCAATTCGAAAATTATTTCAAACATCGTTTCACGATCATGTGATAAGAAATCGCGAGGATTATGAAAAAATCCGCAAATACATATATGAAAATCCAATGAAATGGGAAGCGGATTGTTTTTATAGGGCAGACGAATAAAAAGGAAACCGAATGCGGTTTCCTTTTTTGTATATACGGCGGGAGCAAGCCCCCGCCCTACGGGGTGCAATATACGGCGGGAGCAAGCCCCCGCCCTACGGGGTGCAATATGCGGCGGGAGCAAGCCCCCGCCCTACGGGGCGCAATATACGGCGGGAGCAAGCCCCCGCCCTACGGGGTGCAATATACGGCGGGAGCAAGCCCCCGCCCTACTGGTTTGGTGATATGCGGGGGGAGGAAGAGAAAATATGACAAAGAATTCTTTTTTTTGAATGGAATTTTATGAAAAATGTATTGCGAAAAAGGGAAAAATATGGTATGATAAAAGAAGAAAATTTTGGATAGGAGATGTTTTTATGAACAAGAAATCCGTAAAAGATATTGACGTTCGCGGCAAGAGAGTTTTTGTGCGTTGCGATTTTAACGTTCCCATGAAGGACGGCAAGATCACCAGCGACAAGAGAATTGCGGCTGCGATTCCCACCATTTCTTATTTACTCGAAAATGGCGCGAAGGTGATTCTTTGCTCCCACATGGGCAAACCCCACAACATTTTCACTGAAGGTTTTGGCCTTACCAAGAAGGAAAAGAAGGCAGTTGAAAAGCTTCCCGCAGAAGAGCAGGCAGCTGCAAAAGAGGCCTATCTTGCAAAGGCAGCAGACGATCAGAAAAAGCTCACCTTGAAGCCCGTTGCTGATCGCCTCAATGAATACCTTGGCGATAAGGTTACTTTTGCCACCGATATTATCGGCGAAGATGCAAAGGCAAAGGTTGCCGCACTCGAAGAGGGCAAGGCAGTTCTTTTGGAGAACGTGCGTTTTGATGCCAGAGAAGAAAAGAACGGCGCTGATTTTGCAGAAGCGCTCGCTTCCATGGCTGATATTTTTGTGAACGACGCATTTGGCACCGCTCACCGCGCTCACGCTTCTACCGAAGGCGTTTCCCACTATATTCCCGCGGTTTGCGGATTCCTCATTGATAAAGAAATCACTGTGATGGGCGGAGCACTCGAAGCTCCTCGTCGTCCTTTCGTTGCCATTCTTGGCGGTGCAAAGGTTTCCGATAAGATCGCGGTGATCACCAACCTCATCGACAAGGTGGACACCATCATTGTTGGCGGCGGTATGGCATATACCTTTATTAAGGCACAGGGCGGCAAGATCGGCAATTCCCTTTGCGAAGAAGATCGCATGGAACTTGCTCTTTCGCTTTTGGAAAAGGCAAAGGAAAAGGGCGTGAAGTTCCTTCTTCCCGTGGATACGAAGTGCGGTGCCGCATTTGACAACGATGCAGAAAGCATCACCTGCGACATCAATGAGATCCCCGATGGCTTTATGGGTCTTGATATTGGTCCTAAATCGATCGAAATTTTTGCAAACGCTGCAAAAGAAGCCAAGACCGTGATTTGGAACGGCCCGATGGGTGTTTGCGAATTTGAAAACTATGCAGGCGGTACCCGCGCTGTGGCAGAAGCCATTGCAGCAAGCGATGCAACCTCGATTGTTGGCGGCGGTGATTCCACTGCAGCGATTGAAAAACTTGGTTTTGCTGATCGCATTTCCCACATTTCCACCGGTGGCGGTGCAAGTTTGGAATTTTTGGAAGGCAAAGAGCTTCCCGGTATTGCTTGCCTTCAGGACAGATAAGGAGAACACCATGAGAAAGACGATTATTGCAGGAAACTGGAAAATGAACATGACTCCTTCCGAAGCCGCTACCCTTGCTTCGGAAATTGCAAAGATCCCCGCAAAAACTTGCGAAGTGGTGATTTGCCCTCCTTTTGTGGATCTTTTCTTTGCAAAGAAGGCCATTGAAGGATCGAATGTGAAACTCGGCGCGCAGAACTGCCACTGGGCAGAAAAAGGCGCTTTCACCGGCGAAATCAGCGCTGATATGCTGATTGAAATGGGCTGTGATTATGTGATCATCGGCCACTCCGAGCGCCGTCAGTTCTTCGGTGAAACCGATGAAACTGTGAATGCCCGCACCAAAGCTGCTCTTGCAAAGGGGCTGAAAGTGATTCTTTGCGTGGGCGAAACTCTTGAAGAAAGAGAAGGCGGCATCACCGAGCAGGTGATCGATCGCCAGATCAAGCTTGGTCTTAAGGATTTGACTGCCGAAGAAATGGCAGGGGTTGTGATCGCGTATGAACCCGTTTGGGCAATCGGTACCGGCCGCACCGCTTCCAAGGAGCAGGCAGAAGAAGTTTGCGCTTTCATTCGCTCTTTGATCAAAGATCTTTTTGGCAATGAAACCGCAGAAGAAACCACCATTCAGTATGGCGGTTCGATGAACGCAGGCAACTGCGCTGAGCTTCTTTCGATGCACAACATCGACGGCGGCCTCATCGGCGGCGCTGCATTGTAGCCCGCAGATTTTGCTGTGATTGTGGCAGCAGGCAACTAAAAAGCAAAAAAAGAAGCGGCAGAAATGCCGCTTCTTTTCTCAAAGGGAGTTTATTTTGAAAAAAATCTTATTTTTCAAGCCGAAAAAGCCCGTGGAAGAGGGAATCGACGGTTACGATTGGAATGAAGCTCAGCCGAAATGGCCGCTCTCGCGCATTATGAACACTGTTTTGGTGGTGGGGAGCGTGATTGTTTGGACTTTGATTTTATTCCGCATTTTTTCTTCTGCAAACCGCGATTTTGAAAAAATGATCCTCTTAAACGATGCGGCAGCGGATCTTTATCCTGCAAAGCACACTGAGGTGCTTCGGATTCATCCTTCCACTTCCGAAGAGGAAAGCGGTGAAGTGATGATTTATTACCCGATTTATTTGGAAAAAGCGCAAAATTTTCAGTTTACCGCCAGAATCAATCGCAGAAATTTGACTCCGAAGGGAAAGGCGCCCGGATTTACCTTTGTTTTGCGCGAAACGGGCGACGGGGAAACGAATTTTTACCCGCTTTCATATTATGAATCGGAAACGAAATTTCAATATGAATTTTTCCGCCTTTGCTTTGAAGGGATCGAGCTCGATCAGGAAAAGGCATATAGCTTTTTGGTGTATTGCGGAGAAGTGAAACCCGAAAACGGCGAATATTTGCCGAGCGAGGCGGATTTTGCTTTCACGCTTTTAAATTCCGACACCTATTGCAACAAAATCACTCCCAAAGAAGATATTTTTCAAACGGCAAAATAAAAAAAGAACGACTCTGATGAGTCGTTCTTTTTTTGATTGATTACTTTCAAAATAGAACTGATCTAAACACCGTATGTATCAAACATATACTCTGCGCGTTCTTTTGAGAACTTCCACTCTGGAGGCAATTTATCTACAGTACCGAAAGCGGCGGCTTGCGGTCCCCATTTATGATTCTCATATAAAATTGTATCGCCATGGCCGTTCCTCTGCTTGCATAATACATCTGCAATTTCTTTTGGTGTTGCTAAATATATCCGAGGCATTTTGTTGTTATCAACATTTTCAAATTGAACCAAGCAGAAAATGGTTTTCTTGTGATGATTTTTCAGCCACTCCTGAACCGCCTCGTGATAGGTGCGACCTCGCTTATATTTTTGGGTTAACCCCCAACCACCATCTTTGCTCCCTTTCACAGAGATTTTTAATATTTTATCTTCTGCCTCAACCATCAAATCATATTCCGGCTGATTTGCTCCATATTGAACAGACACATAATATCCCAATCGTGCAAATTGGGCTGCAGCAATCGCTTCTGCTGCAACACCAATATGCCAAGATTTCACTTCTTCCATTTAGCTTCTCCTCTTTTTTTGTTGAAATTATTTGTTCAAATTGCTTTTTGCTGTTTTAATTGAGGCAATTAGTAAAATGCGAATGGTTGAACAAGTTTTATCAAAAGATTTATATGTTGTTTCGTCGATATAATCAGATTTTAAGAGCATTTCGAGCCATTTTCCGGTCTCGTTTGCTTCTTTGAGCGCAATTTCGAGTTTGGCAATAAAATCAGCGCGGCTATGCCCATATTTGCTTTCAGCAATATTAGCACAAATGCTTGTTGCGCTTCTGCTGATTTGACTTGAAATAACGGTTTCGTGTTTGGCTTTTAATTCTTTCGTTAATTTTAAAACATCAACGGATAATTGCATAGATAAGTCAGAAAGTTTATCTTCTTTCATTGCTATCACCTCTCTTGCTGTAAAGATTATACCATGTGTTTGCACGAAGTGCAACATCGTTGGTGCGGGAAGCATCACATCGTTTGTGCGAAGCACAACACTGTTTGCCGCAAGGCAACCTCGTTTTGGGTCTGCCAAGGCAGAACGATGTTCGTGCGAAGCACGAAATGATGTTGACCGCAAGCGGTCAGACGAGGTTGTGCCCTCGCGGACACAAACACAAAAAGAACACACTTCCTTTTGGGAAGTGTGTTCTTTTTGGAGCTAGTGACGTGACTTGAACACGCGACCTGCTGATTACGAATCAGCTGCTCTACCAACTGAGCTACACTAGCAGTTATAAAATTTTTAAATCTTTGCCCTTGAGGAAACAGGATCAAAACAGTCGCGCTGTCAGCTGCTCTTCCTGTTGCGGTGCCCGAAATTTTTGGCTTGCTGTTCGCTGCGCAAAATTTCGACCGCGGCCACTCCTTATTGCTCGCTTGATCCGCCCCCGGCGGCGCTCGCAAACGTCCCCCAACTGAGCTACACTAGCGTTGCGCGACGAGAGAATGCTCTCGGCGACTTTTGTATTTTATCATAAAGGGGGATAAAATGCAAGAGTTAAAAATCTTTTTTCATTTGATCGTATTCAAAAAAATCAAATCCGAGGGATTGATATAATCTGACGGCGCCTTCATTTTCTTTTTCCACTTCAAGGCGGAAGCGCTTAGCGGTTTTGCCGAAGTTTTTTTCGAGGAAGCAAAAGAATTCTTTGCCGATGCCTTTTTTGCGAAATTCGGGGAGGACATAGATTTCCTCGACCCAGATTGCCTCGCCCCCTGCTTCCTGACTCCAAGTGTGTGCAAGAAGGGCATAGCCGCATTTTTCGCCTTGCGATTCGAAAATATAGGCAGAGGCAAGCGGAGTGCCGCGCATTAAGAGATCAAAGGTTTTTTCGATATGGGAGGCGGGAATGGGGGAAAGCACCACGGGGCTTTGATAAAATGCCTTCGCGCAGGCAAGATAAAAATCGCGATCGCTTTTTTGGATGGGGCGAATCATATTTCAACCGATCCTTTCAAAATCAGAGGGGGGATGCTTGCAGAGCGGGCAGAGGAATCCTTCGGGGAATTCTTCCTCTTCATGGATATAGCCGCAGATTTTGCAGATCCAGCCCTTTTTGGGCTTTTCTTTTGCCTTGGGCTTCACATTTTCATGATAAAACGAATAGGTCATGCTTTTTTCTTTGGAGAACACGGCGCCTTCTTCCACGGTGCACAGGAAAAGGAAATGCGAGGGAAGCTCGATCGCGCTTTTCACCTTCAAAGAAGAAAAGGCAGAACAATGATTTTGAAGAACGGGAAGATTATTTTCGCTTCTGCCGTAAAAAAGACCTTTCATTTTATCCACATTCTTTCCGCTTTGGAAGCCAAAACGCTCAAAGAGGGAAAAGGGGGCGGATTCGGTGAGGATATTGACATTCATTTTCCCCGTGCGCAGGATCATGCCGCAGGAGTGATTTGCTTTATTTATACTCACTGCGATCACATCGGGGGACGAGGCGATTTGCGCCACGGTATTGCCAACAAAACCATTATCTTTCCCGTTTTCTCTGGCGGTGATGATATAAAGGCCATAGGAGATGCGATGGAAGAATGCGGGATCGGTGAGGGGAGAAGGGGATTTTTCGAAGATCAAATTTGCGTTTTCCATAAGGTACTCCTTTATTTTCTGCTTGTATTATAACCAATTTTATAATTTTTTGTCAAGGCGGAATCTTGACTTGAAATCGGGCGGGGTGTATAATAAAACTGATCAGAAATAAGATCGAAAACGGAGGATTTGATAAGACCAGATGAGATATCGGATTGATATGAATTTGCCGAAACGCGCGTATCTCCAGCTTTATGAATCCCTTCGCGAAGATATTGCGAGCGGAGTTTTTCCATACGGGGCAAAGCTTCCCTCCAAGCGCCTTTTGGCGGAAGAGGCGGGGATCAGCATTGTTACGGTGGAGCATGCGTATGCGCTTTTGTGTGAAGAGGGATATGCCACCTCGCGCGAGCGGAGCGGATTTTTTGTTTCGTTTCGCGAGGAAGATGGATTCAGCTCTTTTTCGCGCGCGGATTCTCCGAAGAATGTGATCAAAAAAAGCCATTTGGAGGAAGCGTATCCCTTTTCGGTGCTTTCCCGCACGATGCGCAAGGTGCTTTCCGATGACGGGGAAGAGATTTTAGTGAAAAGCGAGGGGCAGGGGGATTTTTCTCTTCGGAGTGAAATTTGCCGTTATCTTGCCCGAAGCCGCGGTATTTCTGCTTTGCCGGAAGAGATTGTGATCGGTTCGGGGGCAGAATATTTATATGGCTTTGCGGTGCAGCTTTTGGGGCGGGATCGCGTGTTTGCTTTGGAAGATCCTTCTTATGAAAAAATTCAGCAGGTGTATCTTGCAGAGGGGGCAAAATGCAAAATGCTTCCTTTGGGGATCGACGGCATTGAAAGCGCGGCACTCAAACAAGCGCGCGCCGATGTTTTGCATATTACTCCATACCGAAGCTTTCCCAGCGGAGTAACGGCAACTGCCGCAAAGAAAAGAGAATATTTGCGCTGGGCGGAAAAGGATGGGCGTTTTTTGATTGAAGACGATTTTGAATCGGAATTCACTCTTTCGCGCAAACCCGAAGACACGCTTTTTTCCATGAGCAAAAAGGAAAATGTGATTTATATGAATACGTTTTCGAAAACCGTGGCTCCTTCGATTCGAGTGGGCTATATGGTTTTGCCGAAAGCGCTTTTGCCTGATTTTGAAGAAAAACTCGGATTTTATTCCTGCACGGTGCCGCTTTTTGAGCAACTGGTTTTGAAAGAATTATTGGCAAGCGGCGATTTTGAGCGGCATATCAACAGAGTGCGCCGCAAACTTCGCAGAGAAAGAGAGAAAAGCATTTGACACAAGAGAAAGAACTGCAAAAACGAGCACTTGAGCTTTCCGAGCGCGCTCGCGATCGGGGCATCTATACGCGCACGGATTTTTTAACCGAAAGCGAAGCCGCCGAGATCGCTCGGCTTTCTTTGCCGATCAAACCGCACTTTTTTGGAGGATATTCGGAAGCAGAGCGGTGCGTTGCGGTGTTTGGAGAGGAAGAAGAACTTTTTTATCCGTGGGAGAGCGATCTTGCCCTTTTGAAAATGGAACCGCTCGATCAGAAATTTGCCGATTCTCTCACTCATCGCGATTTTTTGGGTGCGGTGATGAATTTGGGAGTGAAGCGCGAATTGTTTGGAGATCTTTTGGTGTTTGAAAACACGGGATTTCTATTTTGCCTTGAGCATATTGCGCCGTTTTTATGCGAGAATTTGAGCCGCGTGAAGCACACTTCGGTGAAAACAAAAATTTCGGAATCGCTTCCCGAGGGAGCGCATCCGAAAACGGAAGAAAGAAGTGTGGTGTGCCCGTCGGCACGGGCCGATGCTTTGATTTCGGCGGTTTGGAATTTATCCAGATCCGAAGGCAAGGCGCTGGTGGAAAAAGAAAAAGTGAGTGTTGGCGGTGTGGTGGTATCTAGGCCCGCAAAGGAATTGAAGGCGGGGGATCGGATTTCGGTGCGCGGATACGGAAGATTTTATTTCGACGGCTTTGAGCGGAAAACAAAAAGCGGAAAAGAAAGAATGAAGATTCGGCTTTTTGTGTGAAAGGAGATTTATGGAAATCAGAAGAGCGAAAAAAGAGGATTTGGATGGGATCAATTCCCTTCTTTATCAGGTGCTTGAGGTGCATCACCAAGGGCGACCCGATCTTTTCAGAAGCGCTGCGAAAAAATACACCGATGAAGAGATTTTCTCTTTGATGGAAAATGAAAACACGCCGATTTTTGTGGCGGTGGAGGAAGAAAACGTGCGGGGCTATGCCTTTTGCATCTTCCAGGAAACAAAAGGAAGCAATATTTTAATGGATCGAAAGACCTTATATTTGGATGATCTTTGCGTGGATGAAAATTGCCGCGGAAAGAAAATCGGCAAAGCGCTTTATGATTTTGTTTTGGATTTTGCAAAAAAATCCGAGTGCTATAACCTCACCTTGAATGTTTGGTCGTGCAACAAAAGTGCGATGGCGTTTTATGAGAAAATGGGACTTGTTCCCCAGAAAACGGTTTTGGAGAAGATCTTATAAAAGGAGATTTTATGAAGGAATATTCGGTAACCGGAATGAGCTGCGCCGCTTGCAGTGCTCGCGTGGAGCGCGCGGTGGCAAAGGTGGAGGGCGTGGAAGAAGTTTCGGTGAGTTTGCTTACCAATTCGATGGCCATTGAGGGGGATTTCGAAGAAAAGAAAGTGATCGATGCCGTGAAAAAAGCGGGATACGGAATTTCTCCAAAAGGGATCGAGGCGGAAAAGAAAGAGGAAAAAAAGCAAAATTTTGCCGCAAAACTTCTTGTTTCCGTTTTGATTTTAATGCTTTTGATGGCGCTTTCCATGGGGCACATGATCGGGCTTCCATTGGCGCAAATTCCGCCGATTATGAGCGGGGTTTTGCAGATGATTCTTTCTTTTTCGATTCTTTTGATTCACCGAAGATTTTTTATTTCGGGGATGAAAGCCGCGCTTTCCGGCTCAGCCAATATGGATACTTTGGTGGCGATGGGATCGGGCATTTCGTTTTTCTATAGCGCGGGGAAACTGATTTGGATGCTGGTAAAAAGCACCGCCGCGCAAGATGAGATGCTTCCTTCGCTCTATTTTGATTCGGCGGCGATGATTTTGGTTCTGATTACGGTGGGGAAAATGCTCGAGGAAAAGAGTAAAGGGCGAGCCACCGATGCGATTCGTTCCCTTCAAAAATTGAATCCCGAATTTGCCCTTGTGATCCGAGAGGGAAAGGAAGAAAAGATTCTGATCTCGCAAGTAGAAAAGGGAGATCTTGTGATCGTGCGCGCAGGGGAGAGGATCCCCGTGGACGGCGCAGTAACAAAAGGCGCTTCTTTGGTGGATGAATCGGGATTTACGGGTGAGAGTATCCCTGTGGAAAAAGAAGCGGGGAGCAAGGTTTTCACCGGCACGGTTTGCCTTTCGGGCGCGATGACCCTTCGGGCAGAAAAGGTTGGAGAGGATACGGCGCTTGCCGCGATTATCGCGCGCGTTACCGCGGCATCGGCTTCGAAAGCACCGATTGCTCGCCTTGCGGATCGGGTGGCGGCAATTTTTGTGCCGGGTGTGGTGGGTATTTCGCTTCTCACGCTTTTTCTTTGGCTTCTTTTGGGCGAAGAATTCGGCACTGCGCTCAGCTTTGCCATTTCGGTTTTGGTGATTTCGTGCCCTTGTGCATTGGGGCTTGCCACTCCGGTTGCCATTATGGTGGCTAGCGGGGTTGGCGCGAAGAATAAGATTTTGTTTAAAACTGCCGCTTCGCTGGAAGAGGCGGGGAAAACGAAGATTGTGGTGCTGGATAAAACGGGAACGGTTACCACGGGCGAGATGCAGGTGTGTGAGGTGATCCCTGCGGAAGGCGTTGAACAAGAGGAGCTTGTTCGCGTTGCTTTTTCCTTGGAAGAAAAAAGTTCGTATCCGATTGCCCGAGCGGTAAAGAAATTTGCCGCGGAAAATGCGATTCTTGCGGAAGAGATGGAATCGTTTTCCACGCTCGACGGACTTGGAGTGGAAGGCGTTTTTGGCGGCAAGAGAGCATTTATCGGGAAGGAAGCTTTTGTGGCGAGTAAGACCACGATTTGCCAAGAGGCGATCGCCACTGCCGAGGCGCGATCCCGAGAGGGGAAAACCCCGCTTTTTGTTGCCACCAAAGAAAGATTTCTTGGCATGATTTTCGTGAGCGATACGCTCAAGGAAGATTCCGCCGAAGCGGTGCGCAAAATGAAAAAAATGGGGCTTCGGGTGGTGCTTTTATCGGGCGACCGCATCGAAACGGTGCGCTCGGTGGCTGAAAAAATCGGAATTGATGAAATCTATGCGGGCGTGCTTCCGATTGAAAAGGAAGAAAAAATTCAAAGCTTAAAAGAAGGGGGAAAAGTTTTGATGGTGGGCGACGGAATCAACGATGCGCCTGCGCTCACGGCGGCGGATCTTGGATGCGCGATCGGCGCGGGAATGGATGTTGCCATAGATGCGGCGGAAGTGGTTTTGATGAATTCTTCCTTGATGGAAGTGCCCAAAGCGCTTTCCCTTTCCAAAAAAACGCTGCGGAATATTAAGGAAAATCTTTTTTGGGCATTTTGCTATAACATCATCGGAATTCCCTTGGCGGCAGGTGCTTTTGTGCCGCTTTTGGGCTGGAAGCTTTCTCCGATGTTTGGTGCGGCGGCGATGAGTGTTTCGAGTGTGCTTGTGGTTTGCAATGCACTTCGATTGAATTTCTTTGGAAAAGAGAAAAAAGAAAAGGAGAAAAAGATGGAAGTTATTTTGAAGATTGAAGGGATGATGTGCCCCCACTGCGAGGCGCATGTGAAAAAGGCGCTGGAAGCGATCGACGGAGTGAAAGAGGCAATCCCGAGCCACGAAAAAGGCGAGGCAAAGATTTTGCTTTCGCGCGAGGTGGAGGAGAGCATTTTAAAGAGCACGGTGGAAAAAGAGGGCTACAAAGTCCTCTGAATCCCTTGAATGAATAAATAATCACAAATATTCACCCGAAATGAATAAAACAAGAATAATATTCGGCTATTAATGAATTTTTCACGAAATATTCTCATAATTTGTGAAAAAAGGTATTGCATTTTGGTTTTCGGTGTGATAAGATATTTTGCAGTGAGAGAAAATCTCTTGAATGGAGGAAAACACAATGAAAAAAAGCGAAATTAAAAAGGTTGTTCTTGCCTATTCCGGCGGACTTGATACTTCGATTATCATTCCGTGGCTGAAGGAAAATTATAACAATCCCGAAATCATTGCGGTATCGGGTAATGTTGGTCAATCCGATGAGCTCGAAGGGCTCGAAGAAAAGGCCATCAAAACCGGCGCTTCCAAGTGCTATGTGGAAGATCTCACCGAAAAATTCGTGGAAGAAATGATCATCCCCACTGTGCAGGCAGGCGCAAAATACGAAGAATATATGATGGGCACCGCTCTTGCTCGTCCGATCATTGCAAAGCGTCTTTGCGAAATTGCCATTGCTGAGGGCGCCGATGCAATTTGCCACGGCTGCACCGGCAAAGGAAACGATCAGGTTCGTTTTGAACTTGCGATCAAGGCATTTGCTCCTGATCTTGCCATCATCGCTCCTTGGCGCGAATGGGATATTAAGAGCCGCGAAGAAGAAATCGAATATGCCGAAGCGCATAATATCCCCTTGAAGATCAACCGCGAAACCAACTATTCTAAAGATAAGAATATGTGGCACCTTTCCCATGAAGGATTGGATCTGGAAGATACCGGAAACGAGCCGCTTTATGAAAAGGAAGGATTCCTCGAAATGGGAGTTTCTCCTTTGCAGGCGCCCGATGAACCCACCTATATCACCTTGGAATATAAAAAAGGTAAGCCCATCGCGCTCAACGGAATGAAAATGAGCGCAAAAGAGATTATCTTAGAGCTCAATGAAATCGGCGGCAAGAATGGCATTGGTCTTCTCGATATTGTGGAAAACCGCCTTGTTGGTATGAAGTGTCGCGGTGTTTATGAAACCCCCGGCGGAGCCATTTTGTATTTCGCTCAGAACTATTTGGAAACCGTGTGCCTTGATAAGATGACCAAGCACAAGAAAGATGAACTTTCCATCACTTTTGCCGAGCTTTTATACAACGGTCAGTGGTATACTCCTCTGCGCGAAGCACTCACTGCTTTTGTGGATAAAACCCAAGAACACATGGACGGCAAGGTTCGCCTGAAGCTTTATAAAGGCAATATCATCAAAGCCGGTGTTTGGAGCGATTGGTCGCTTTATTCCGAAGAAATTGCAACCTTCGAAGAAGATGAAGTATATGATCAGAAGGATGCAGAGGGCTTTATCAATCTTTGGGGTCTTCCCATTTCCGTGCAGGCACAGGTAAAGCAGAAAAACCAGAACAAATAAAGAAACAAAACAAGAAGGAGAAATCCTTCTTGTTTTTTGTGAATCAGGGGACGGTTCTGTGATTGACAAAAAGAATCTGTTGTTGAATCAGGGGACGGGTCTATGATTGACAAAAAGAATCTGTTGTGATATGCTTAAGGTATACTAAAAAAGGTGATTAGAATGGCGCGACAAGCAAGAAAAAAGAGCAAAACCGAAATATATCACATTATGTTTCGAGGAATCAATCGGCAACAAATATTTGAAGATGATGAAGACCGATACAAATTTTTGAATACACTGAAAGAATACAAAGAACTTTGTGGATACGAGTTATTTGCGTATTGTATTATGGGGAATCATATCCATTTGCTGATGCGCTTCAATGAAGAGCCCATAGAACAAGCGGTCA
>JAZOVP010000056.1:0-6844 GCA_045658765.1 Eubacteriales bacterium
ATGGCACTGCTGATCTTCGCGCGCAGGCACTCCTTTCCTTTATTCAGGCAGTGGCTCCGATGGAAAAATCCATCCCCGTGATTGAAAAGGCAAGCGAAGAGGATATTGCAGCACTCAATCAGCTTTATGCAAATCAAAACGTTTATTACGGCGATATTCATAGCCATCCCGACGGAGGTCATATTTCCGATGGTAATGTTCACCTCACCGTTTGGAATGAAATGAGAGAAGAACTCGGAGTGGATTTCTATGCCGCAATGAACCACCGTCAGGTATCACATTTGTATGACGAGGGCTGGGATGATACCGTATTCATCGCAGGTTCCGAACCTGCCACCTTGATCGACGGTAGAATCGATGTGCACTATAATATGTTCTTCCCCGATGCCGAAACCTTCCTTGAAATTCTTGAGCTTTTCCCTGAATTCAAATACACCGGCTTTGCAGAGGGTGCCGATATCAAGATGGGCGAATTCGGCTATCCGAAATTCACCAAGGATCGCTTTAATGAACTCATCACCGCCATCAAAGATCGCGGCGGTATGGTTGTGAATGTGCATCCCAAGCAGCAATTTGCGTCTGATGATCCCTTGGATTATTATTTCCAGGATTATATGGGTCTTGAAGTGTTCTATACCGATGGTGTTGATGCGCATAGCAAGTATGCCATCCATAACTATAAGCTTTGGTGCGATCTTTTGGCGATGGGTAAGCGCGTTTGGGCAACCGCAGGTTCCGATAGCCACGATGTTCCCGTTGCCACCGGCCTTACCACGCTCTACAGCACAGCTCAGAAGGATACTGCCTATTTAGAAAAGATCACCACCGGTGATTTTGTGTGCGGCTTTGCAGGAATCAAAATGGCAATCGGCGAAACCCGTATGGGCGGCCACTGCGACTTTGCAGGCAAGAAACTCATCTTCTCTGTTGGCGATGTGTTCCATACCTATCTTGCCCAAACCCGCATGTATCGTATGAATGTGATCACCGATCAAGGCGTTGTGTATACCGCGGTGATCGATGGTTCCAAAACCACTCATTTTGCAATCGATGCTGATGAAAATGCAAAATTCTATCGCATTGAATTGATCGATATCGAAATCGAGAACCAACCCATTATCGCGATCGGAAATCCGATCTGGAACGACTGATTTGTGCAAAGGAGAATAGAATATGAAAAAAACCTATCTTGCACCTCAGTTGTGCCAAATTGAATTCTTGCTCGAAGATGAGCTTATGCTCTCCGTTCCGTTTGATCCTCCTTCGATCTTATTTCCCGATCAAGGATCAGATGACGACGCATACGAACTTCCGAATATCTCGCTTTATTAAGCAAAAAAGCACCCCACCAAACGGTGGGGTGCTTTTTCATCCTTGGCACTTCTTCCATTCATTGGAAAGAACGTGCCGATAAATGCCTGTGAATTCTCTTTGGGCTTTTTCAAGATCCTCGGAAGAAAGTTTTCCTTCTTCATAAAGGCGGCAAAGTTTTTTTGCCTTTTTTTCAAGGCGTGAAAATTCGCGGTTGATCGTGCCGAGCGCTTGCGCGGCGGTGGGGTCGGAATGATGGTACATAAGATTACCTCCCAAAATAGAATTTTGCAAGGAAGGCAATAAAAAATGCCTATCCTGCAATTGGATAGAATTCTCCCTAGGAAAATTCCATCTTTATTGCAAAATAATCGAATTACTTTGTGCGATTACCCTAACATAAAAAGGAAACTTTGTCAAGAAAAACTCTTTTCTTTTTTTCACTTTTCTGTTATAATCTTTTTGAGGTGAATTTATGATCTATACCGAAAAAACAAAAAAGGCACTCAAACTTTGTTTTCAAGCCCATAAAGATCAAGTCGATAAAAGCGGAATCCCGTATGCGTTTCATCCGTTTCATTTAGCAGATCAAATGCAAACCGAGGAAACTGTGATTGTGGCGCTTCTTCACGATGTGATGGAAGATACCGAAATCTCTGCGGAAATGCTTTCCAAAGAGGGCTTTGGCGGCCCGATTTTGGAGGCGCTTTTGCTTCTCACCCATCAAAAAGGGGTGGATTATATGGATTATGTGCGCGCGATTAAGCCCAATCCCATTGCAAAGGCAGTAAAACTTGCCGATTTAAGGCATAATTCCGATGTTTCTCGCCTTGATGTGATCGATGAAAAGGCACTGAAACGAAAAGAAAGATATGAAGAGGCAATTGCCTTTTTAGAGGAATAAATTTCAAACTTTATCAAAAAATAGAAGGAAGTATGAAATGTGGAATTTGTGTATGCTTTTTATGGCAACCATTATTTTCCCGCTTCAATGAAAAAAGTTTTATTATATAAAAAATAAAAAATATAAAAAATTTGGAGGATTCAAATGAAAAAAATTCTTGCACTTGTACTGGCATCCTTGATGCTCCTCGGCCTTGCTTCTTGCGGTGCCGAAAAAACCGAAGAGATCGGTGTTGCTTCTCCCGTTGAACTTTTGAATAAAGTTTGGGATTCCTATGCGGAAAACGATAAGTTTCCTGCTGCAGGCGGCGATATGACCGAAGCAAATGCCAATATGGAAGGCCCCGGTGTATACGGACTCGAAGATTCCGAGGGCTTTGCCGCCATCACTCATTTCCCCGCAGATTCTCTTGATCAAATCGATGCAGCCGCAACTCTTATGCACATGATGAATGCCAACACCATGACCGTTTCTGCCGTTCATGTGAAAGATGCTTCTCAAATCGATGCCCTTGCAGGTAAAATCAAAGAAAGCATCGAAGGCACTCGCTGGATGTGCGGATTCCCCGAAAAGCTTGTGATCATCTCCGTTGGGGATTATATCGTTTCTTATTTTGGCAACGGCGAAGTGGTGGATACCTTCACCAAAAATTTGAAAGCTCAGTTTTCTTCTGCTGAAGTTCTTGTGGAACAAGCAATCGTAGCATAAAAAATTTTCGGAGTGGAGTAAAATATGCTGTTTT
The DNA here is from genome assembly GCA_045658765.1 of Eubacteriales bacterium. Classification (GTDB taxonomy): domain Bacteria; phylum Bacillota; class Clostridia; order Oscillospirales; family SIG627; genus RGIG5579. Next base: position 2,958 of record JAZOVP010000056.1, read on the forward strand.
CCGGAATTCCGTTTTTATTTTATTTTCTGCCGATTGTACTGATTCTGTACTTTTTGGCACCAAACAAATTCAAAAATGCGATCTTACTCCTCTCCAGTCTTTTCTTCTACGGCTGGGGTGAGCCAAGATTTCTCATCTTCATGCTGATTGCCATCGCGCAAGGATATGCGTTTGGCCTTTTGGTAGAAAAGTATCGCGGCATGAAGCGGTCAAAATTATTTTTGACCGCTTCTTTGATTTTGTCGCTCGCGCTTCTGGGCTATAATAAATATGCCGATTTCTTTATTGAAAATTTCAATGCCCTCACGGGGGCTTCAGTTGCACTGCTTCGAATCGCTCTTCCCATCGGCATCAGTTTTTATACTTTTCAGATTATGAGCTATGTAATCGATGTGTATCGAGGCGATGTTCCCGCGCAGAAAAATCTCATTTCGCTCGGCGCGTATATTTCAATGTTTCCGCAGCTCATCGCAGGCCCCATCGTTCGCTATTCGGATATTGCCGAAAAGCTTGAAAAGAGGGAACACAACCTTGAAAAAGCCGCGCTCGGCGCGCGCAGATTTGTGATCGGTCTTTCCAAAAAAATCCTCTTTGCCAATCTTTTGGGCGAGGTGGTGGAGGCATTCAAAGCTTCCGATCAAAAATCGGTTCTTTTTGTTTGGGTTTATGCCATTTCGTATGTGCTTCATGTGTATTTTGATTTTTCGGGCTATAGCGATATGGCAATCGGTTTGGGAAAAATTTTTGGATTTGATTTTTGCGAAAACTTCCATTATCCCTATATCTCTTCGAGCATCACCGAATTTTGGCGCAGATGGCATATTTCGCTCGGCACTTGGTTCCGAGATTATCTTTATATCCCGATGGGCGGAAATCGCGTTTCGAGGCCCAGATTTTTCCTTAATATTTTGGTGGTTTGGATGGCAACGGGCTTCTGGCACGGCGCGGCTTGGAATTTTATTTTATGGGGACTTTATTTTGCAATTCTTTTGATTGCCGAAAAAACTTTTCTCCTCAAATTTTTAAAGAAAACTCGCGTGTTTTGTCATTTATATGTGCTTGTTTTAATCACGGTAAGTTTTGTTCTCTTTGATTCCCAAAGCGTATCGGTTGCCGCTCAAAATATTGCTTCCATGTTTGGTGCAGGGAATCTTCCGGCAGTGAGCGCCGAGGGTGTTTATTATTTTAAAAATGCCTTTGTGCTTCTTTTAGCGGGTGCCATTGGCGCCACTCCGCTTGCCAAAAATGCGGCGGATCGCATCTTGAAAACAAGATTTGGCAAGAGTTTTCTTGCGATAGCAGAACCGATCGTTCTTTTTCTTCTGCTTCTTATTTGCACTGCATTTTTGATCGATGGTTCGTTTAATCCCTTTTTGTATTTCCGTTTTTAAGGAGGAGAAAGATGAAAAACACAAAAAACATTTTGATCCTTCTTCCTTTGGCGATCTTTATTTTGGCTTTCCCTTTGGTGGGCATCTTTTTGCCTGATCAAAGCATTTCCACCACCGAGAGAAGGCGCCTTGCCTCGTTTCCCGAAATTTCGATTGAATCGATAGAATCGGGCAAATTTATGAAAGATTTTGAATCCTATACCCTGGATCACTTTCCGCTTCGCGATTCTTTTCGCGCGCTCAAATCAAAAGCGGTGCGCTTTGGTTTTCGCCAAAAGGAAAACAATGGCTTTTTCTCCTATGATGGCGCCATTATAAAAACGGAATATCCCATCAATTCTGATTCCATCGAGCATGCCACCTCGCGCTTTTCCTATCTTTATGAAAAATTTCTCAAAGAAAGCGATTCAAAAATCTATTTGAGCATCATTCCCGATAAATCCTATTTTGTTCCCGAGGATTTGGGAATGCTCACGATGGATTATAAGGTCTTTGGTGAAAAAGTGCAGGAAGAAATGAAATATGCCGAGTATATCGATATTTTTCCGCTTCTGCACCTTTCCGATTACTATGCCACCGATACCCATCTTCGCCAAGAAAAAATTCTTCCTGTTGTGCACCACATTTCCGAAAAAATGGGCATCAAACTTTCGTGGAGTTATGAAATCAAAAAAGCAGAGGTTCCGTTCTATGGTGTGCACCACGGGCAGTCGGCTCTGAATCTTCCGCCCGATGAGCTTTATTATCTCACCTCGGAAAACTTGGATTTATGCACTGCAATCGATCTTGAAACCGGAAAAGAATTTCCCATCTATGATTTTGAAAAACTTCAAAGCACCTCACCCGATTCCGTGGCAGATCCTTATGAAATGTTTCTTTCCGGACCGAATCGCTCGATTGTGGAAATTCAAAATCCGAATGCCACTTCCGATCGTGAACTCATCATTTTACGCGATTCCTATGCCAATGCCTTCGCTCCGCTTCTTGCGGAAGGGTATTCCAAAATCACGCTCGTGGATCTTCGCAGAGTTCCTGCAAGATTTTTAGGGGAATTTCTCGAATTTTCCGGTCAGGATATTCTCTTTTTGCAAAGCACCCTCGTTTTAAACGATTCCTCGGAAATCAAATAAAAAAAACGCCCATTCGGGCGGGTTTTCTTTTAATCTCTTCGGAAAAGATCGCGGGTATATACTTTTTCCTCCACATCGTCGAGGCAAGCATCATATCGGTTTGCAATGATTGCATCGCAGGTTTCTTTGAATTTTGGCAAATCATTTATCACTTTGCTTCCAAAGAAAGTGGAGTCGTTTTCAAGAGCGGGTTCATAAACCACAACCGTGGCACCTTTTGCCTTGATGCGCTTCATAACCCCTTGAATGGAGCTTTGGCGGAAGTTATCCGATCCCGATTTCATGGTGAGTCGGAAAATACCGATCACAACGCTTTTTTCTTTTTCGGGGTCAAAATCGTTTTCAATGTAGTTATAGTAGCCCGCCTTGCGAAGCACACGATCGGCAATGAATTCTTTTCGGGTGCGATTTGCGTCCACAATCGCCTGAATCAAATTTTCAGGCACATCTTCATAATTTGCAAGAAGCTGCTTGGTGTCTTTGGGGAGGCAATAACCGCCGTAACCAAAGGAGGGATTGTTGTAGTGATTGCCGATTCTCGGATCGAGGCAAACCCCGTCGATGATCTGACGGGTATTCAGATCTTTTAGTTCCGCATAAGTGTCGAGTTCGTTGAAAAAGGAAACGCGGAGTGCAAGATATGTGTTTGCAAAAAGCTTCACTGCTTCTGCTTCCGTGAATCCCATAAAGAGGGTATCGATGTTTTCTTTGATGGCGCCTTCCTGCAAAAGCGCGGCAAAGCGGTGGGCCGCTTCCAGAAGATTGGCATCTTCTAAATCGGTGCCCACTATGATGCGGGAAGGGTAGAGGTTATCGTAAAGCGCTTTGCTCTCGCGCAAAAATTCGGGGGAAAATAAAATGTTTTTGCTGCCCGTTTTTTCGCGGATCGATGCCGTGTAGCCAACGGGAATGGTGGATTTAATCACCATAATGGCATCGGGATTTACCTGCATCACGGTTTCGATCACGTTTTCCACCGCCGAGGTATCAAAATAATTTTTCTGACTGTCGTAATTGGTGGGGGCTGCAATGATCACAAATTCCGCATCGGAATAAGCCGCTTTGGCATCGAGCGTTGCAGTAAGATCAAGGGATTTATTTGCCAAAAATTCTTCGATTTCCTTGTCTTGAATGGGGGATTTTTTTGCGTTGATCATTTCCACCTTTTCGGGAATAATATCAACTGCCATAACTTTATGGTGCTGAGATAAGAGAACAGCCATCGAAAGGCCAACATAGCCTGTGCCTGCAACTGCGATTTTCATTTCTCTTCCTCCTTAACTTTTTTCTTTATTATAAATTAAAAATCAAAATAAAGCAAGCCATAAAAATCACACCGGCTTTGCCGGTGTGATAAATGGAATCG
>JAZOVP010000057.1:0-5863 GCA_045658765.1 Eubacteriales bacterium
TCCAGTTCCATCTGCTCGAACTCACGGGTCCGGAAGGTAAAGTTGCCGGGGGTGATTTCATTGCGGAAAGATTTACCGATCTGGCCAACACCAAACGGGATCTTTTTGCGGGTGGTGCGCTGAATGTGCTTGAAGTTCACAAAAATACCCTGTGCGGTTTCGGGGCGAAGATAAAGCTCGGAAGAAGAATCTTCGGTAACGCCCTGGAAGGTTTTAAACATCAGATTGAATTTTCTGATATCGGTAAAATCATTCGAGCCGCAAGAAGGACAAGCAATATGATTTTCTTTGATGAATTCGGAAAGACGGGCGCTATCCCAACCGTTGGGATTGATATCGAGATTATTTTCTGCGATATAGTCTTCCACCAATTTATCGGCTCTGTGGCGGGTTTTGCAAACCTTGCAGTCCATCAAGGGATCGGAGAATCCGCCCACATGGCCCGATGCCACCCAAGTTTGGGGGTTCATCAGGATCGCACTGTCAAGACCAACATTATAGGGGCTTTCCTGAACAAATTTTTTCCACCAAGCGCGCTTTACATTGTTTTTCAATTCCACGCCCAAGGGGCCGTAGTCCCAAGAGTTGGCAAGACCGCCGTAGATTTCACTGCCGGGATAAACAAATCCTCTGCCCTTGCAAAGAGCAACGATTTTATCCATTGTTTTTTCTGTGTTTTTCATGATATTCCTCTCTTTCTTCCCTGACTGGAGATCAGGTGAAACTCTAAATTATTATACACAAATATAAGAAAATGTCAAATCGAGGAAACTTCCTCGTTTTTTTCTTCTTTTTTCACGCGCGACATTTCTCTTTGAGCCAAAACAAGGCCTTGATAAATTCCGCCATCTTTTGCCACAAGTTCTTCATGGGTGCCCACTTCTGCCACCGTTTTGCGATCGAGCACCAAAATTTTGGTGGCATTACGGAGGGTGGAAAGGCGGTGTGCAATGGCGATGGTGGTGCGATCCTTGCAAAGATGAACCAGAGCATCTTGAATGAGCTTTTCCGTTTCGGTATCGAGCGCACTCGTGGCCTCATCCAAAATCAAGATCTTCGGATCGTGGAGAATGGCACGGGCAATCGCAATTCTTTGGCGCTCGCCACCCGAAAGAGTATAGCCCTTTTCGCCAACAATGGTATCGTAACCATCGGGAAGTTTCATAATAAAGGAATGGGCATTGGCAAGGCGGGCGGCACGGATCACTTCTTCATAAGTTGCCTCGGGCTTGGCATACGCGAGGTTTTCATAAATAGAACCCGCAAACAGGAAGGTTTCCTGCAATACCACACCAATTTGAGAACGAAGAGAATGCTGCGAAATATCTCTCACATCCACCCCGTCGATACGAACAGCACCGCGCTGAACATCATAAAGTCGCATCACAAGATTGATCAGAGTGCTCTTTCCAACGCCGCTTCGACCCACAACACCCAGCATTTCGCCGGGGCCAACGGAAACCGAAACATTTTCCAAAACATTTTCATTTTCTTGATAGCCAAACCATATTCCATCCAGATCGATTCTGCCTTCGATCTTCATTTCTTTGGCATCTTTTTTATCGGCAACATCGGGATCTTCATCAATCACTTCAAATACCTTCGCCACCGAAGTGAGCGCCTGCTGAATGCGGCGAGGATAATTTGCCATCGAGCGAAGCGGGGTATAGATCAAACTCACAAAGGAAGAATACATCGTAAGTTCGCCAATGGTCATCTGGCCGCCGAGGATCTGCGTTCCCGCATAGAAGATGAGAATATAGTTTCCAATCTGCATCAGATACTGCACATACGGCAAAAGTTTTGCCCAAGTGCATTCGTTGCGGATGGATACATCGCGAATGTTTTTGATCACGCGATCGTATTTATCGATTTCATTTTTTTCGGTGCCGAACACCTTAACCACGCGCACCCCTTGAAACACATCGTGGAGCACGGTATTGGCTTTGGAATTTTCGATCCACTGATTATGATAAAGGCGGCGGGTTTTGCGCCAGGCAAGGCGGAAGAAAACCGAAACAAACGGTGCGGGCAAAAGAATCATCACCGCCATCTGCCATGAATGGGAAAAGAACATGGCGGCAACAAAAATAATAATGAAAATCTGCTCCAAAAGTCCGGGGAGAAGATTGGTGAGAAACACGGAAATGGTATGGGTATCATTGGATACTCGGTTCATCAGATCCCCTGCCGTGCGGCGAGAAATGCCCGCAACGGAAAGAGATTGAATTTTTTCATAGATGAGTCGGCGCATTTCCACAACCGTTTTCACACTCACCTTGGAAAGAATATTATTTCTTAGCACCGTGGCAAGCACCAAAAGAATACGAACCAGTGCCATGGAAAGAACCACCAAAACCATCGGCAAAGGCGATTCCAATATAGCAGAAGGATCCTCGGTGCCGAGAAAATCATCCACGAAAGTGCCCTGAATGATCGGCAAAAGCACATTCAAAACCGAATGTACCGCAAAAAGGAGCATGGAAAGAAGAATCCAGCCCAAAAAGGGGCGAACCAAGGAAAAAAGCTTTTTAACAGGGCCTGTTTTATCGCTGCAGGTGGCGCAAATGCTGCTTCCCGGCTTTAAGGGGCGGCGGCATTTGGGGCAAACGGTGAAGCGATACTCAAAATTTGCATCTTCCGGCAAAAGCACACCATCGGAAATTTCGCGGATCATACGAATGAGCTGAGAAATGTTTTCTTTTTCCGAAGAGAAGGCGCGGCAAAATTCCAACCACTTCCCTTCATACAGAATCTCGCAAACAGCACCGCCGAAAAAGGATTCGTAGCGGGCATTTTCGATTTTATCAAAAGAATAGAAGTGATGGATTCGGGCATCAAGATCTGCGGCGGCAATTCCCTTTTTGAAAAAGAAAACTGCACCGTCGATTACGGATCCCTCTTGATTCAAATTGAAAGGAAAGGAAAACAAAACCGGAGAAGCAATGGATTTTTCCAACTCTTCTCTGAACTCTTTTGTTCTTTCCTCAAACAATTCTCTTTGTTCCACCCGTGTTCTCCTTCAAATTACAAGTAAAGCTCGATTTTGCTATGGCTTTTTTTATCCAGAGCCGAAAGGGATTCAATTTCATAACGGCAACCGTCAACATCCACCACAAATGCTCTTTCTTCACCAATGCGAATAATGCTTCGATGGGGATCTTTCACCGTGAATTTTAAAAGCCCGAAATCGGTTTGACAATCCCAAAAAGTGGAACCGAGATAATCGGTGATTTTCACGATTTTTTGAATTTTGGGAGAAAAATATTTCTTTTGAAGTTCTGCCGAAAGAAGCTCTCTTGCTTCTTTTTGAAAATCCGAAAGCGATGCAATCATACCGATTTCTTCTTTGTCTTCATTTTGAACCGAAACAAATTCGGTTTGGGTTTTAAACGGAAACGCGAGCGATAAAAACACTCTTCCCTCAAAATCGGCTTCTGCCGATTTTCCCATCAAAAGACCCGTGGTGGAAAGGAAAAACGAAATATTCTCTTGGGTGAGGCGGCGCGCGGCAGTAATGTTTTGAACTTCTTGAATCATACGTTTATTCCTCGATTCCAATGGTTTTCAGCGCTTGCATTTGCAGGGAGTATAGTTTATGATACGTGCCTTCTTTTGCAAGCAGGGATTCATGGGTTCCCTCTTCCACCACCTTGCCGTCTTCGATCACAATCAAAGAATCGGCATCGCGAAGAGTGGAAAGGCGGTGCGCGATGGTGATGGTGGTGCGGTTTTTTGTGATCAAGGCGAGCGCTTCTTGGATTTTGCGCTCGGTTTTGGTGTCCATCGCGGCAGTGGCTTCATCCAAAATGAGAACGGCGGGATCTTTTAAAATGGCTCTTGCAATCGAAATCCTTTGCTTTTCCCCGCCCGAGAGCATTTTTTTATCCATTCCCACCATGGTATCGTATCCATCGGGGAAGGTCATAATAAAATCATGGCAACCTGCCGCGCGCGAAGCGGCAAGCACCTCTTCTTCGGTGGCATCGGGCGAAGCATAGCGGATATTATCCATAATCGTGCCGCGGAAAAGATAGGTTTCCTGCGAAACAATGGCAATATGCTCTCTTAAAGTTTTCAAAGTCAGATCGCGAATATCAACCCCGTCGAGGGTAATGCTTCCCGAATCCACATCATAAAGGCGGGTTAAAAGATTGGCAAGGGTGCTCTTGCCCGCGCCCGTATGCCCCACAATACCGAGGGTTTTGCCTGCGGGAACAACAAAAGACACATCCTGAATGGTGCGCTTGCCGGGCACATAAGAAAAATTCACGCAATCAAATTTCACTTCTCCCTTCACCATTTCGGGTGAGAGGGCGTTTTCTTTTTCCACCACTTCAGGATCGGTTTCCATAATCTGGAAAAGGCGCTGAAGGGCATTCATTCCGCTTGCGGTTTGAGTTAAGAAATTGGCAAAGAAATTCAAGGGGGTATAAAGCATCGTAAGATAGCTCACAAAAAGACTAAGCACTCCGAAGCTGATGCCGCTTCCGGGGGTTGCGGCTTCTTTGAGCACAAAATATCCGCCAAATCCCCAAACAAAATAGGTGCTCAGGCGCACTCCGAGATTGAGCACGGGGAAAATGGTGTTGTTTTTAATGCTGATATCAAGATCGGTAGAGGAAAGATCGCGGCTTTTCTGATCAAAGCGCGCAATTTCGGTTTCCTCGCGCGAAAAGGCCTTCACAATTCTCATTCCCGAAAGCACATCGGATAAAACAGAATTGAATCGAGAAGAGCGGGTGTGCCGTTCCGCGTGCAAGCGGCGGAACATACGAAGCACCGAAACATAGCCGAAAAAGATCACGGGAATGGGAAGCAGCACCATCAAGGTGAGCGGAGCGTGGATGCTGAACATCACACACATAACCCCAATCACCTGAATCAGATTCGTGAGAAAATACGGAATTCCATCGCAGAAAAACCAATAAAGAGATTCCGCATCGGAATTGATCTGAGTGATCAAACGACCCGTGTGGCGCGAGGTGAAAAAGGAAAACGAAAGACGCTCGAAAGCGGAAAAGATGGTTTTCTTTAGATCATAGGTAACAGATGCGGAAACACGGGAATTCACAAAGCTGTTGAACATGGTGATCACTGCGCTGAGAAGCCCCACAAGAGCAATGGAAAACACGAGCCATAAGATTTTTCCGTAAAGAGGCGAGGTGGGAGTGAGCACTTCATCATATAAAACTTTATTGCTCAAAAACGGGGTGATCACGCCAACTCCCGCGGAAAGAAGCACCGTGAACATCACGAGTGCGATTTTATTTTTATAGCGAAGAAGAAACGGCAAAAGCTTTTGCAAAAGATTCTTTTTGCTCAAGCAGTGGCGGCAGATCTTTTTCTTTTCATCGGCATAGGGCTTATGGCATTTGGGGCAAACAGATTTTTCTTTTTCTTTTTTCTTGGGAAAAACTCCATCTTTCAAAAAGGCATTCACCGAATCGGCAAAGGAATAAATTTCTTTTCGCTTTGCAGCGGTAACCCAGAATAGGGATTCCTCTTCCCCGTTCTTTTTTTCGGCAATCACGCGAATCACCGAAATTTGCTCTTCGCATTTGATTTTTTGGATCTCTTCAAATGGAAAGAAAGCATAATCCATCTCGCGCAAAACCGCTTCGGTTTTCACGCGGGAAAAGAAAGAAGCCCCTTTTCTTTTTTGAATCGATTGGATACAGAAACAAGAGGCGATCCCCTCCGCGGTAACCACGGAAAACGCATCGCAAAAATACTCTTCTCTGCCCATATCGGTTTTTAAAAGAAAAAGAACCTCACTTGGCAATATTCCTTTTTTTTGAAAGGAGGATAAAACCTCCTCGGGAAGATTTTTCATCATCATATCTATCCTCATCAAATTCCG
>JAZOVP010000058.1:0-5272 GCA_045658765.1 Eubacteriales bacterium
ACCATGGTAAAGCTCACTCGCACCATTGCGATCATTCCCACCGTTTTGGTGTTTGCTTTCATCGGCACTCGCTTAAAGCAAAAAGAAATGCAAAAGGAAAGCGGCGGCAAAAAAGTAAAAATCCTTAAAATTGTGCCGTGGTTTATTTGCGGATTTTTATTTCTTGCCATCATCAATAGCATTGGATTTATTCCTGCCGAGGTTTCGAGCAGCATGAAACTGATAAGCAAATTTTTGATGGTAACCGCTCTTGGTGCCATCGGTCTTGGAACAAGCATTTCCGATTTCAAAAAAGCGGGTCTTGCTCCCATGTTTTACGGCATCACCATCGATACTCTTGTTACCCTCACTGCCCTCGGTGTGATTTGGTGCATGGGGCTGATGTGATTTGAAAAAAGGAAAAGAGGAAATAAAAATGATCGAAATGCAAAAGTGGCTGGATTTATTTTTGGCTTCTTTAAAGAAAACGTTTCCCGATCGAATTTTCTTTGTTGGTTTGCAGGGAAGCCGCGCTCGCGGGGAAGAGCATGAAAAAAGCGATATTGATGTTGTGGTGATTTTAAACGAGGTTTCGTTTGAAGATATAGGGATTTATCGCGCAATGCTCCAAACCCTGCCGCATCAAGATCTGATTTGCGGCTTTTTCTCGGGAAAGGAAGAACTTCTTTCTTGGGAGCCCTCGGATCTTTTTCAGTTTTATTACGATACCAATCCCATCCTCGGCTCGCTCGATGAAATTCTTCCGCTTTTGGATCGGCAGGCGGTAAAAAGAGCAGTGAAAATCGGCGCGTGCAATTTGTATCACGGCTGTGTGCATAATCTCCTTTTTGATCAAAGCCCCGAGGGATTAAAAGAACTTTATAAAGCCGCTTCTTTTGTGGTGCAGGCAAGCGTTTTTTTGCAAACAGGCACCTATTTTCGCCGCAAAACAGAGCTTATGAAAGCATCTTCGCCTGAGGAACAAATGATCATCGCCACCTTTTTAAAATTCAAAAACGGAAAAGAGGTTTTCTTTGAGAAAGAAAGTGAGCTTTTGCTTTCTTGGTGCCAAAAAAAGATTTTGGAAACAAAATAAAAAAACAGGAGAGGGAAATGGGATATTCGGATTTGAATTCATATTTGAAAAAGACCTTCGGCAAAAAGGTTTATAAAATCGCGCTTTCCACTCCCTTTACTTGCCCCAATCGCGATGGAAAAGTGGGCGTGGGCGGATGTATTTTCTGCTCTGCTTCGGGAAGCGGCAATTTTGCCGCCGATCCCGCGCTTTCGGTTTCCGATCAGATTCAAAAAGCAAAAGAAAAGGTGAAATCCAAAATCGGCGATCGGGAATGCGGATATATTGCCTATTTTCAATCCTTTTCTTCGACTTATGGGGATATCAAGATTCAGCGAAAACTTTTCACCGAAGCGATTTCGGATCCTGAGGTGGTGGCGCTTTCTGTTGCCACAAGGCCCGATTGCCTGCCCGAAGAAGTTCTCGATCTTTTGGAAGAGCTTTCCAAAATCAAGCCCGTTTGGGTGGAACTCGGCTTTCAAACGGCAAACGAAGAAACCGCTCGCCTCATTCGCAGGGGCTATGAGAATTTTGTTTTCACCGAAGCGGTGGAAAAACTCCAAAAGCGCTCTCTTGCGGTGATTGTGCATTTGATCCTCGGGCTTCCCGGGGAGGATCATGCGGATGAAATCGCATCCCTTGAATTCGTGTGCCGCCATAAAATCAGCGGAATCAAATTTCATCTTCTCCATGTGCTTTCCGGCACCGATCTTGCCAAAATGCCCTATGAAGCGCTTTCGTTTTCGGAGTATATTGAGCGCGTTTGCGATCTTATAAGATATGTGCCGCAAAACATCGTGATCCATCGCCTCACGGGGGATGGCGATAAAAAAGAACTCATTGCACCCCTTTGGAGTGCCGATAAAAAAAGAGTTTTGAATGCCATTTCAAGAAAAATTCGAGAGGAAAATATTACCCAAGGGGAACGAATTTCAGATAAAATTTGATTTTTTTGAAAAAACTCTTGACAAACTCGCCCCGCTTCGTTATAATAGCAAAGTCCTCGGCCCGTTGGTCAAGCGGTTAAGACACCGCCCTTTCACGGCGGTAACATGGGTTCGATTCCCGTACGGGTCACCAAAAAGAGCACTTGCAGCAGCAAGTGCTTTTTTTCTACGAAAAAGGAACTTAAAAATGAAAAAACTTGTTATATTCGATCTCGACGGAACCTTGTTTAATACCGTGAAGGCAATGAGTGATTGCGGGAATTTTGCTTTGGAAAAATTATCCCTGCCCACTCTCGACCCCCAAAAATATGCGCGCTTTTCGGGCGCAGGGGTAGAGGATTATATTTTTGCCGTTTTGGAAGCGGCAGGCGATCTTGAGCATCGAAACCGTGATGCCTTCTGGCACCTTTATTTGCAAAAAAACGAAAGTGCTCAAAAAACAGGGAATATCCCGTATGATGGCATTCTCCCCATGCTTGGGGAACTCAAAAAAAAGGGAGTGCGCCTTGCGGTTCTTTCCAATAAAGATGAGCTCTCTTGTGTTCCGATTGTGGAGCAACTGATCGGCCAAGGGGTTTTTGATCTCATTCGCGGCGGCCGACCCGATTTTCCATCCAAGCCCGATCCCGCGGGAGTGGATTTTATTTTGAATTTCTTTGGCATTTCCAAAGAAGAGTGCCTTTATGTGGGCGATACCGAAGTGGATATGCTCACGGGCAAAAATGCAAATGTGGATACCGTGGCGGTGCTTTGGGGTTATCGCGGGAGGGAAGAGCTCGAGAAATTTTCTCCCGAGCATTTTGTTTCCGAGCCCTGCCAAATTCTTTCTTTGATCGACTGAGTTTGACAAGAAGCGCTATTTGTGATAAAATGAAATTCTCCTCGAGAAAATTTATGTGTGAAAAAGGCGGTAAGCGAAATGCGAATCGTTCAAATGGTGATCACGGTCATCAATTGGATTTCCAACCTAATTTCCAATATATATAAATATAAGCAAGTTTTTGCCTATACCGGCATTGTTGCCACCAGAAGATTTCCCAAGGCAAAAAAAGCCCATAAATATGCAATCCTCATCGCCGCCCGAAATGAGCGCGATGTGATTGGCAATTTGATCGAAAGTATCCATCGTCAAAAATACCCCAAAAATCTTTTGGATGTTTTTGTGGTGGCAGATAACTGCACCGACGACACGGCAGAAGTGGCAAGAGCCCTTGGCGCTGTTTGCTATGAGAGGGAAGATCAAGAGCATCGCACCAAAGGATATGCCTTGCAGTATCTTGTGGAGTGTATTCGCAAGGATTTCGGAATCGATGCCTATGAAGGATATCTCATTTTCGATGCCGATAATCTTTTAAAGAGCGATTTTATTGCCCGTATGAACGATGCGTTTGATGCGGGAGAAAAAATCATCACCTCGTATCGCAACACCAAGAATTTTGATGATAACTGGATTTCCGCTTCCTATGCACTCCATTGGCTTCGCACCATTCGTCAGGAGCACCGAGCCAGATCCCTTTATCATCTTGCCACCCGTATTCAGGGCACCGGATTTTTGTTTTCCGAGGAATTGATCCGCGATGGTTGGAATTATACCAGCTTAACCGAAGATCGCGCTTTCTGTGCCGATGCGGTTGCCAACGGCTATAAAATTTCCTATCAGCATAATGCTATTTTCTATGATGAGCAGCCCGTGGATATCAAGATCGCCATGCGCCAAAGAATCCGTTGGGCGAAAGGCCATTTGCAGGCGTTTGTGGAAACAGGCGGAAAGCTTTTTCGCCATATTTTCATCACCCGCGGCGCCGCCAACCGTGAAGAGCCCGATGCTCCGAAATGGCTTCGCTTTGTTCGCAATCTTCGCCTTCGTTTTATGAGTCTTGATATGCTCACGGTTGTGTATCCCAGAAGTCTTGTTACCTTGATCAAAAGAATTTTAATTCTCATTCTTCGAGTGATTTTGGTGTTTGGCAGTGGGTATGCGTTTGTGAGTGTTTGGATGGCACCCAAATTTATGATCGAAATTCTGAAGTTTTTCGGTCTTTCCCGTGCCACCTCCGCAGGTCAGGCAGTGATGCTTCTTGTGATCTGCTTCTTCGGCTGGACCATCAGCACCTATTTAAAGGCATCGCTCCTTGCCGCGTATATTTTTGTTGTGGAGCACAGAAGAATTATGCCGATCAAGTGGTATAAAAAGGTGTGGTATTGCATCACCTTCCCCATTTTTGATCTGATCGGCAAGCTTTCGATGGTGATCGCGCTGTTTACCAAAGTGGAATGGAAACCGATTCCCCATAAAGCGGCGGTGAAGATCACCGAGATCGAAAAAAACCTCAGAACATAAATAAAAATCCCGATAGTATTTTCTATCGGGATTTTTTCTTTTCTTTTTTTGTTTATGCTTCTCCTCTTGCAAGGCGCACAATATCGCCAACCCCATCCAGCACCGCCGAAGGACGATAGGCATAAGTGCTAATGGTTTCTTTTGTGGAAACGCCCGAAAGCACCAAAACGGTAGACATACCACTCTCGAGCCCCGAAATCACATCGGTATCCATTCGATCGCCCACCATCACCGCATCCGCGGAGTGGCAATTTAAAAGGCGAAGGCCCGTGCGCATCATCAAGGGATTGGGCTTGCCGCAAAAATATGCTTTTTTGCCCGTTGCAATTTCAATGGGCGCCACCAAAGCACCGCAAGCGGGAGAAATTCCGTTTTCAATCGGGCCGGAAACATCGGAATTCGTGCCGATCAGTTTTGCTCCCTTGAGCACTAAATTGGTGGCTTTGGTGAGGGTATCGAGCGAATAGGTTTTTCCTTCGCCCACCACCACGTAATCGGGATTCACATCGTTCATAATGATTCCCGCATCGTAAAGCGCATTAAAAAGCCCCGCCTCGCCAATGGCATACACACTGCATCCGGGCGCCTGATCCTTTAAAAAAGCGGCGGTTGCAAGGGCGCTGGTATAAAAGTGCTCTTCCGAAACCTCAAGCCCCATGCGAAAAAGCTTCTGCTGAAGTTCGCGCGTGGTGTAGCTGCTGTTGTTGGTTAAAAAAAGATAATCCTTTTTCTCTTCGTGGAGCCAATGGATGAATTTTTCCACCCCGGGCAAAATTTTATTGCCGTGGTAGATCACCCCGTCCATATCGCAAATAAAACCTTTTTTTGCATTAAAATCAATCATATTTTTTTCCTTTCGGGAACATTCTGATTTTATTATATCGAAAGTTTGCCTTTCTGGCAATCTTTTTTTAAAAAAAGAGGAAGCAA
>JAZOVP010000059.1:0-3388 GCA_045658765.1 Eubacteriales bacterium
GTAACCACCGAAGCAACACCACAGGACAACAAAATTTTTGAAAACTTATCTTTCTGATTGGCATCGGAAAGCGAATTGGAAATAATCTGCAGTCCTGCATACAAAAAATAAGCAGCTAATATCGGGAGCAAGATTGCTCCAATAAAAAGAATGGTCTCAAGCCGCATATGGAGCATCGCCGCGATTGCTCGCACTCGAGGCAACAAAAGCCATCGATGATAAAAAAACAATCCATAACGCGCAACAACAAAAATGGAAACAAGAGCCAAAAAATAGGATTTGCTTTTCCAAAATGCAACCTTATAAATTTTCTTATAAATCATCAAAGCAATTCCAAGAGCAAAGAACACCGCCGCGAAAAGAATGCCGGGAACTGTCGCCGGCATCATAAGAAATACCAGCGATCCATAAGAAATTATGAGCAATAGCAAATGAAACATAACATCCTCCTTTGCGTTTTCTCTTCTTTTTGAGGAAACCATTCCAAAAATGCGCTTTTTATTTCCTTTTTATACTTCTTCGTCGGCGTTGGTGCCCGTTTCGCGATTCTTGAAAAAGATAAAATAAATTGCAACGCCAATCGCAAGAAGGCCGTATGCCGAAAGGGTGATGCCAAGTCCGTTTGCGGAGAAGGAGCGCAAGATTTCTCCTGCGGCAGTTTCCACCTTCGGGAAAACAAGGTCATACACACCGAAAATCTCGATCACAAGGATCAAAAGCGGAGTAACATATTTTACCATAAAGGAAAAGATGTTTTTAAACAGGGAAAGCTTCTGCCCGTCTTCTTCCATTTCACCGCATGCCTTTTTCGGGCCCAAAAGCCAACCAACGGCAACACAGCTAAAGAATGCGCAAACCGGCATCAAAACGGTATTGGTAATAATATCAAACAAATCCAAAAGGTTTTGCCCAAAGATCAGAATTCCATCTTCATTTCCGTTCAATGCCTGACCAAGCGAAATTCCGATCGGAAGCGAAATCGCAAAGCAGATCACTGCAAGCACCGAAACTGCCTTTTTGCGGGAAACCTTGAATTTCTGAATCACAAATTGACACACCACTTCAAGAAGCGAAATCACGGAAGTTACCGCCGCAATCGCAACCATCGCAAAGAAGAGGAAGCTCACAATCATTCCCACAATGCCAAGATCCTCGAATACCAGAGGAAGTGTTTGGAACATCAAACCAACCCCTTCGAATTTGAGTCCGGCGGCACCGGAGGTTGCCGTATAGTGATATACCGCAGGGAAAATTGCAAAGCCCGCCAAAAGAGCAACCATGGTATCAAAAAGGCAGATCATCGCCGTGGATTTCACAATGCTGATCTTTTTGCCCGTATAAGAGCCATAGGTGATCATCGCGCCCATTCCGAGCGAAAGCGAATAAAAGGCCTGCCCCATCGCCGCCAAAATTCCCGATCCGGAAAGCTGAGTGAAATCGGGCTTCAAATAGAATTCAAGGCCATCCTTCACCCCTTCGCCAAGGCAAAGAGAAAAAATCACAGTGCCGAGAAGAATCAAAAAGAGCGCGGGCATCAAAATTTTCGATGCCTTTTCAATTCCGCCCTTCACTCCCGCCATTACCACAAAAACCGCAAGAGCAACAAAGATCGCGGTGAATAAAATGACCTGCCATTCATTCCCCGCAAACGAGGCAAACGTTCCCGCATTTCCCGCAAAGGAATTCGCGGCAAAACGAACCGTGTATCCGCCAAGCACCGAATAATAGCAAGCAATAAACGCGGGAATCAAAATGGCAAGCACGCCAAACCAGCCAAATCTTTTATCAATCTTCTTAAATGCACTCACAGGATTTGCCTGCGCTCTTCTTCCAATGAAAATTTCGCAGGTCATCGTGATCACGCCAATCAAAAGCACGCAAGCGATATAAACCAAAACAAAAGCGGCGCCGCCATTGTCGTGCGTTTTATAGGGAAATCCCCAAAGATTTCCAAGTCCCACCGCCGAACCGGCCGCTGCAAGCACAAAGCCGATCGCACTGGCGAAACCATTTTGTTTCTTATCCATAATATACCTTTCTTTTAAAAAGAAAAAAGGCGGACTCTGATGGGCCCGCCTTTTGCTCTTTGATTAGTGGCAGATACAAACTTCAGTATCTTTATCAAACAAGTGCAATCTGTTAATATCGAAAGCAACCTTGATGGAATCGCCAACCTTCGCTTTGGAACGAGGAGAAACTCTTGCGATGAAGCTGGTTTCCTGGCTGTTCAGATAAAGGAAGATTTCCGCACCCATCAATTCGGTAACATCCACATTCGCATCGATTACCCAATTTTCAAACTGGGAAAGATACATGGGTTCATCATGGATGGCTTCGGAACGGATACCGGCAATGATTTCTTTGCCCACATACTTCTGAACTTCTTCGTTTTCTGCCTTTTCTTCGGGAAGCTTGAATTCGTTGGATTCGCCGAAGGTGAAGTAAATGCTATCGTCGCCTCTCTTCTTGATGAGCTTACCATTGATGAAGTTCATCTGAGGAGTGCCGATAAAGCCGGCCACGAAGAGATTCACGGGATAGTCATAGAGATTTTGAGGAGTATCTACCTGCTGGATAATACCATCTTTCATAACCACGATTCTGGAAGCCATGGTCATAGCTTCGGTCTGGTCGTGGGTAACATAAATGAAGGTGGTCTGCAGTTTCTGATGGAGCTTGGTAAGCTCGGTTCTCATGGATGCACGAAGCTTTGCGTCGAGGTTGGAAAGCGGTTCGTCGAGAAGGAATACCTTCGGTTCACGAACGATTGCACGACCCAGAGCAACACGCTGTCTCTGACCACCGGAGAGTGCCTTCGGCTTACGGTCGAGAAGGTGAGCAATATCAAGAATACGAGCAGCTTCTTCCACTCTTCTCTTGATTTCTTCCTTGGGAACTTTGCGGAGCTTCAAACCAAATGCCATGTTATCAAACACAGACATATGGGGATAAAGAGCATAGTTCTGGAATACCATCGCGATATCTCTATCCTTGGGAGCCACGTCGTTCACGAGCTTATCGCCAATGAAGAGTTCGCCTTCGGTGATTTCTTCCAAACCTGCCACCATACGAAGAGTAGTGGATTTACCGCAACCGGAAGGACCAACCAGAATGATAAATTCCTTGTCTTTGATTTCCAGGCAGAAGTCGGTTACTGCAGTAACGCCGCCGGGATACTTCTTAAAAATGTGCTTTAACGATACACTTGCCATGTTTTCCTCCTAAAAAATCATACACAAAAGTGTTGGTTACAAAATTCAACATGTATATCTTAACAAATTTTCCCCGTAAAAGAAAGAGTTTTATTCTCCAAAAATACAAAAAGCAATTTATGCACTTTGCACAAATTCCGAGTAAAACATTACATATCTAAAAGAAATTCCCTTTA
>JAZOVP010000060.1:0-1084 GCA_045658765.1 Eubacteriales bacterium
AAAAGAAAAGATTTTTCTCTTAAAAAGAGAAACCTCGCGGAAAAGGGCAAGAAAGACTTGCTTTTTTTCTTGATTTGTAGTATGATAAGAGCAGTATAAAAAAGGAGAATCACCATGCTTTGTATCAATAAAATGCGCGCAAATCCCACCATTGATTTTGCCGCAGAGGAACTGAAAAAATACCTTCGAATGATGATGCCCGAAGAAGGCGATATTGCAATCCATTTTGCTCCCGAAGCAAAAGATGGCTTCCGCCTTGGTTTCTTAGAGGATTTTGGCCTTTCTGCAACGGGCAAAGACCCTGCGGAAGACGATGAACTGCATATCGACACCACCGAAAACGGCGGTATTTTGGCGGGCTCGAACCCCCGAAGCGTGCTCTTTAGTGTTTACCGCTATTTAAAGCTCAACGGATGCGGATTTTTCTTCCCCGGTGCGGAAGGGGAACTGATTCCGATGAAGAAAGTGGAGCCCCAGAAATATCATAAACTTGCCGATTATCGCTATCGCGGCCACTCCATCGAAGGCGATCCTTCCCTCGAGCAGGTGCTCGCATACATCGACTACCACGCAAAAAGAGAACTCAACTCTTTTGGCGGCTATGGGGTATACAATTATCAATACCGCTATTACAATCACCGCCACAACGAAAAAAATCGCAAGCCGGAAGAAATCAATCACGAGCTTGCCGATGTGCAGTGGAGAGCGCTTTATGAAAGCGAAATTTCCAAGCGTGGACTTCGTTTGCACGGCGGTGCCCACACTTTGATTCCCAGAGCACTCGGGCTCAAACCCACCGACCGCTTCCTTTATACCAGCGGTCAGAAGGAATTCCCCGAAGAAGCAAAGCAGTTTGTTGCTTTGATGAACGGGGAAAGAAAACTCCTCAGAAACGACCCCGATTTCACCAATCTTTGCATGTCGAACCCCGAAGCTCGTCGCAGAGTGGTGAAAGCGGCAGTGGAAGGGGTGGAAGCAAATCCTCATGTTCATATTTCCGGTCTTTTTATGGCGGATCTTTCCCATAACCACTGCGAATGCGAAGAATGTCAGAAGAAGCGCCCCTCCGACTGGTGGGTGATGA
>JAZOVP010000061.1:0-12489 GCA_045658765.1 Eubacteriales bacterium
ATCCCTTTGATTATCTTGATCGAATTCGCCATGCGGGCTCTGTGTTTCTCGGAAGGAATTGCCCCGAGGCACTCGGAGATTATATGGCAGGTCCCAATCACACTCTGCCCACAAGCGGCACCGCAAGATTTTCCAGCCCGCTTTCCGTGGATGATTTTGTGAAAAAAATGCAATACACCTATTTTTCCGAACCCGCTTTGGCAGCCCTTGCCGAAGATGTTGCCGCATTTGCAAAAAAAGAAGGTCTCACTGCTCATGCAAAAAGCGCAACGGTTCGTTTAGAGGAGAAACAATGAGTCGCTTTTTTAGCAAAAAATATCAAGATTTAACCCCATATACCCCGGGCGAACAGCCCAAAGAAAGAAAATATATAAAACTCAATACCAATGAATCCCCATTCCCGCCGTCTAAAAAAGCAATTCAAATGGCTTGCAAGGCGGCATCTAAATTAAAGCTTTATCCTGATCCCGATTGCAAGGAACTCACCAAAACTCTTGCAAAAAAACTCGGTGTTTCGGAAGATCAGATTATTTGGACAAACGGCTCCGATGATGTGTTGAATTTTGCCTTTATGGCATTTTGCGATCAGGATCATCCCGCGATGTTTCCCGATATCACGTATGGATTCTATTCTGTTTTTGCAAAGGCGAATAAAATTCCATACGAAACCGTTCCGCTTCGCGATGATTTTTCCGTTTGTCCTTCCGATTATTACGATTCGGGCAAAACCATTTTCATCGCAAATCCTAATGCGCCCACGGGCCTTTTCCTGAGCGTTTCCCAAATTGAAGAAATCTTGAAGCGCAATCCCGATTCTGTTGTGGTGATTGATGAGGCGTATGTGGATTTCGGAGCAGAAAGCTGTGTGCCTCTGATTCATAAGTATAAAAATCTTCTGGTTACCCAAACCTTCTCAAAATCCCGTTCTATGGCGGGTGCCCGTCTTGGCTTTGGAATTGCCGATAAGGAGCTAATTTCCGATTTGAATACTTTGCGCTATTCCACCAATCCCTATAATATCAATTCGATGACAATGGCGGCGGGAATCGGAAGCTTGGAAGATGAAGCATATTTTCTGAAAAATTGCAAAACCATTCAGAAAAACCGTGAATTCTGCTCGTCCAAACTCAAAGAAATGGGCTTTGAACTCACCGATTCCAAAGCGAATTTTATCTTTGCCCGTCATCCGAGCATCTCAGGGGAAGTGCTTTATCTGGAACTGAAAAAAAGAGGAATTCTGGTTCGTCATTTTTCTTCGCCGCGCATTTCGGATTATTGCCGAATCACCGTTGGCTCGAAAAAAGAAATGGCAGAACTTCTTAAAGAAATCAGCCGTATTTTGGAGGAATTAAAATGAGAGAATATTCGATCAATCGCAAAACCCGCGAAACCGACATCGCCCTTTCCTTGTGCCTGGATGAAGCAAAGGATGGCGTGATCGATACCGGATGCGGTTTTCTCGATCACATGCTCACCCTTTTTGCCGCTCACTCGGGCTTTTCCCTTTCGGTAACTTGCAAAGGTGATGTTGAGGTCGACGATCATCACACCGTGGAAGATATCGGTATTTGCCTTGGTTTGGCTCTGAAAAATGCTCTTGGAGATAAAAAGGGAATTGTTCGCTATGGCTCAATGATCCTTCCCATGGATGAAGCTCTGATCCTCTCTGCGGTAGATCTTTCGGGCAGAAGCCATTTATCGTTTGATCTTCCCGTTCGTGCCAAAAAAATCGGCACTTTTGATACCGAACTTGTTGAGGAATTTTTCCTAGCATTTGTGAGAAATTGCCCCATGTCGTTGCATATTCGTATGCTCGCCGGCAGAAATGCGCACCACATTGTGGAAGGCGCATTTAAATCGGTGGCTCGCTCGCTTCGCGCAGCAGTAAGCATTGATCCCAATGCGAAAAATTCCGTTCCCTCAACCAAAGGAGTTCTTTGATGGTTGCCATTGTTGATTACGGAGTGGGAAATCTTTTTTCCCTTTCCAGTTCTTTTTCCTTCATCGGGGAAGAAGCCGTTGTAACAAAAGATGCGGATGTGATCCGAAAAGCAGATCGCATTCTTTTGCCCGGTGTTGGTGCTTTTGCCGATGCCATTCGAAAGTTAAAAGAAAGCGCTCTGATTCCTGTGATTTTGGAAGAAGTGAAAAAAGGAAAGCCACTTTTGGGAATCTGCCTTGGTATGCAGCTTCTTTTTGAAAAAAGTTTTGAATATGGTGAATATGAAGGTCTCGGGCTCATTCCGGGCAGCATTGTGCCCATTTCGGGAGTGATTCCGAAGGATCTTAAAATCCCCCATATCGGATGGAATTCGCTTTCCTTTTCCCAAAAAAGATCTCCGATCTTTTCTTATTTGGAAGAGGGAGATTTTGTGTATTTCGTTCACTCGTATTTTGCCGCAGATTGCGAAGAATTCATCACCGCCAAAACCGAATACGGCGCTCCTCTCACCGCGGCGGTGCAAAATAAGAACGTGTTTGGATGTCAGTTCCATCCCGAAAAAAGCGGGAAAGTGGGGCTGAAGATTTTAAAGGCATTTTGTGAATTGGAGGCGAAGTTATGCTGATTTTTCCCGCCATTGATCTTTATGAGAAAAAAGCAGTTCGCCTTTATAAAGGCGATTATAATCAAAAAACAATTTATAGCAATTCTCCATTAGATGTTGCAAAAGATTTTGAGGATTGCGGTGCCGAATGGATTCATATGGTGGATCTGGAGGGCGCCAAAAACGGAACCACTCCAAATCTTGAAGTGATCCGTGAAATTGCCGAAAAAACATCGCTTCGTGTGGAGGTTGGCGGAGGAATCCGTTCTCTTGAAACGGTTGAAAAATATCTTTCAGCGGGAGTGAGCCGCGTGATTCTCGGCACCGCCGCCGTGAATGATCCCGATTTTTTGAAGAAAGCGGTAGCTCTTTTCGGCGAGAAAATTGCGGTGGGAATCGATATCAAAAATGGAAACGTTGCCATCAAGGGCTGGACGGAAGTTTCCGAAGAGGATGCCTTCAGTTTCTGCGAAAAAATGCAGAACCTTGGTGTGAAAACCGTTATCTGCACCGATATTTCCAAAGATGGAGCCATGCAAGGCACAAACAGAGCGCTTTACCGCGATCTCTCTGAGCGCTTTTCGATCAATATCATCGCTTCGGGCGGGGTGAGTGATTTGGAAGATATCAAAGCACTTTCCGAAATGAATCTTTACGGCGCGATTGTTGGAAAAGCGTATTATATCGGCGCGATCAATTTAAAAGAAGCAATTGAGGTGGCAAAATGATTACCAAACGTATCATCCCTTGCCTTGATGTGAAAGACGGAAGGGTAGTAAAGGGAAAGAATTTTCAAGGCCTCCACGATGTTTCCTCTCCCGTTGATCTTGCCCGTTTTTATAGTGAAAACGGTGCGGATGAACTCGTGTTTTACGATATCACCGCCTCTGCCGAAGGTCGTCGCCTTTTCACCGATATTTTAACCGAAGTGGCCTCCACCATTTTCATTCCGCTCACGGTTGGCGGCGGAATCAACACCGTGGAAGATTTTGAGCGAGTGCTCGGTTGCGGCGCCGATAAGGTGAGCGTGAATTCCGGAGCAATCAAAAATCCCGATCTTGTGGAAAAAGCGGCAAAGCGCTATGGCGATCAATGCGTTGTGCTTTCGGTCGACATTAAGCGTGTGGACGGTGTTTTTCGTGTGTTTTCCAAGGGTGGAAGAGAAAACACGGGAATGGAAGCCATCGAATGGATTCGCCGCTGTGTTGGAAACGGAGCGGGCGAAGTTGTTGTTAATTCCATCGATACTGATGGGGTGAAAGCAGGTTTTGATTTGGAAATGCTCGAAATGGTGTGCGATGCTGTTTCGGTGCCCGTGATTGCTTCGGGCGGAGCAGGCAATATCGATCACTTCACCAAACTCTTCCATGCCTTGCCGAAGGTAGATGCAGGCCTTGCGGCATCGATTTTCCATTTTCGAGAAGTGGAAATTTCAGATTTAAAACAAAAACTCAAAGCCGAGGGAATCTCGGTTCGAATTTAAGAGGTGCAAAATGCTTAATATTGATGAATTAAAATTTGATGAAAAAGGACTCATTCCCGCGATCGTTGTGGATTCCATTTCAAAAAAAGTTCTCACTTTGGCTTATATGAATCGCGAAAGTCTTAAAATTTCCATGGAAAAAGGCCTCACTTGCTTCTGGAGCCGTTCCCGCAATGAACTTTGGCTCAAAGGCGAAACCAGCGGAAATTTTCAGCATATCGTTTCCATCACCGCAGATTGCGATCAGGATGCGCTTGTGGTTGTGGTTGAGCCCGATGGCCCTGCTTGCCATACCGGCAGCTTTTCTTGCTTTGAAAATGAAGTTTGGGAAAGCGATACCTTAAAAGAATTTTCTCTTTCCGCCTTGATGAAACTCATCGAAGGCAGAAAAACCGAAAAGAAAGAAGGATCCTATACCACCTATCTTTTCGAAAAGGGAATCGATAAGATTCTGAAAAAAGTTGGCGAAGAATCCACCGAAGTTATCATCGCAGGAAAAGCCGATGATCGAAATGAAACCATTTATGAGATTGCCGATCTTTGCTATCACGTGATGGTTTTGATGATCCAAATGGGAATTTCTCTTGAAGATATTCATAAGGAACTTGCATCCCGCCATGTGATCGATAAAAAAGTAAAACAAGAAAAAATGACAAAATAATCAATTTTGCATAATATACAATGAATAATGAATAAAACCTCCGCTTCATTCAAAGCGGAGGTTTTTGTTTGTAAAATGTTTATGAATTGTTGAAACCAAATTGCCGAATTTATTGACAAACAATAATAGGAAGCGTATAATATTTCAGTCAGTGAAATCACATTGAATATTTATTCATATCAACCCGAAATTGAAAGGAACCAAGATGGCAAAAATGTGGGCAGGCCGTACCGACGGCAAAATCGATCAGATTGCGGATGATTTTAATTCTTCCATTCATTTTGATTGCAGAATGTTTCGTCAGGATATCAAGGGAAGCATGGCGCATGCGGCAATGCTCGCAAAGCAAGGCATCATCACTTCCGAGGAAGCAGATCTTTTGATCGACGGTCTTGAAAAGATTCTTTCCGATCTGGAAAGCGGAAAGCTTTTATTTGATATGACCTGCGAAGATATTCATATGTTTATCGAGCAGATCCTCACCGAACGAGTGGGCGAGGTTGGCAAAAAACTTCACACCGCCCGCAGCCGCAACGATCAGGTTGCCCTCGATATCAGAATGTATCTGCGCGATGAAATTTCGCTTTTTGAAGAAAAAACGAAAAAACTTATTTTAGAAATTTGCACCAAAGCCGAAGAATATAAAAAAGTGATTCTTCCCGGTTATACCCATCTCCAGCGTGCTCAGCCAATTTCCTTTGGTCATCACCTGATGGCGTATGCGATGATGCTTCTTCGCGATCTTGATCGCTTGGCCGATACCAAAAAAAGAATGAATTCTTCTCCCATCGGCGCTTGCGCCCTCGCGGGAACCACCTATCAAACCGATCGCCGCTTTGAAGCCGAAATGCTTGGATTTGATTCCATCTGTCTGAATTCCTTGGATGCCGTTTCCGATCGAGATTTTTGCCTCGAGCTTTTAAGTGCACTTTCGATCTTGATGATGCATCTTTCTCGCTTTTCCGAAGAAATCATTCTTTGGGCAAGCTGGGAATTTAAGTTTGTGGAACTTTCCGATCAGTTCACCACCGGTTCTTCCATTATGCCGCAGAAAAAGAATCCCGATATTGCAGAACTCGTGCGCGGCAAAACGGGTAGGGTATACGGTGATCTGATGGCTCTTCTCACCACCTTAAAAGGCCTTCCCCTTGCATACAACAAAGATATGCAAGAAGATAAGGAATCCATTTTCGATGCTTGCGATACCGTGAAAATGTGTCTTGATGTATTTTGCGGGATGCTCAAGGGAATGAAAGCAGTTCCCGAAAATATGAAAAAAGCCGCTCAAAACGGTTTTATCAATGCCACCGACCTTGCGGATTATCTGGTAAGAAAGGGATTGCCCTTCCGATCTGCTTATAAGATTTCGGGCACCATTGTTTCTTATTGCATTCAAAATGGCAAGGTTCTTGAAAACCTCACCCTCGAGGAATATCGCTCGTTTTCCGATTTGTTTGAATCGGATCTGTATCAAGAAATTGATCTTGTTACCTGCGTGGAAAAACGAATCAGTGAAGGCGGCACCTCCTTCTCCTCGGTTGAAAAGCAGATTGCCTTTGTGAAAGAAAGGATTGTGTGATGACAAAAGTATTTATAGACGGCAGTGCAGGCACCACCGGCCTTCGCATTCATGAGCGCCTTGCCGATCGAAAGGATTTGGAATTGATTCTTCTTTCGGAAGAAACAAGAAAAGATCCCGCCGCTCGAAAAGAAGCGCTCAATGCTTCTGATATCGCGTTTCTTTGCCTTCCCGATGCGGCGGCAATCGAAGCGGTTTCGATGATCGAAAATCCCGCCACTGCTGTGATCGACACTTCCACCGCCCATCGCACCAATTCCGAATGGACCTATGGTTTTCCCGAGCTCTTTGGCTATCGCGAAAGAATCAAATCATCCAAGCGAATTGCAAATCCCGGTTGCCATGCAAGCGGTTTTGTTGCCCTTATTGCTCCTTTGGTTCATAAGGGAATTTTAAATCAAAGCGCGGCCTTGAGTGCCTTTTCTTTAACCGGCTATTCGGGCGGCGGCAAAAAAATGATTGCCGAATATGAAGATCAAAATCGCGATCCTTTGCTTGCAGGCCCCAGATGCTATGCCCTCGGTCAGGAGCATAAGCACTTAAAGGAAATGAAAAAAATCGCATCGCTTGAGCAAAATCCGATCTTTTGTCCGATTGTGGCGCCGTTTTATAGCGGTATGGAAGTTTCGGTTCCGATTTTTGCGGATCAGATCACTTGCTCCAAAGAAGAACTCGAAGAGTTTTATGCCGAATACTATCGCGATTCTTTGGTTCGCTTTGTTTCCAATGCTTCGGAAGATGGATTCTTGTCTGCCGCAGCATTCTCCGGAAGAGATGATATGCAGATCACAGTAACCGGAAACAGCGAGCGAATGGTTTTGATTGCTCGTTTTGATAATCTCGGAAAAGGCGCCAGCGGTGCTGCCATTCAAAATATGAATATTCTTCTCGGTGTTGATGAAAAAACGGGATTGAATGTATAACGGAGGAACTATGAAAATTATTTCTGGCGGTGTTTGTGCCGCAAAAGGATTTACCGCAAGCGGTGTGCATTGCGGAATTCGTAAAAACAGAACCAAAAAAGATATTGCCCTGATTGCAAGCAAAACCCCTTGCAGTGCGGCGGCTGTTTATACTCAAAATCTTGTGAAGGGTGCACCCCTTTTGGTTACAAAAAATCACCTTGCAAACGGCACCGCTTCTGCCATCATTTGCAATAGCGGAAATGCCAATACTTGCAATGCCGATGGCATTCAGGTTGCCGAAGCCATGTGTGAATTTGTTGCAAAAGAACTTTCCATTCCGGCTTCCGATGTGGTTGTTGCCTCCACGGGCGTGATTGGTCAACCCTTGAATCTTGATCCGATTCAAAAGGCAGTTCCTCAGCTTGTAACCGAACTTTCTGAAAACGGCGGAAGCGATGCCGCAGAAGCCATTATGACCACCGATCTTGCCAAAAAGGAAATTGCGGTGGAATTTGAAATCGGCGGAAAAATCTGCCGCATGGGCGGAATTGCAAAGGGAAGCGGTATGATCCATCCCAATCTTGCCACCATGCTTGTTTTTATCACCACCGATGCCGCCATTTCTTCCGAAATGCTCAAAACCGCGCTTTCTTCCGATGTGAAGAAAACCTTTAATATGATTAGCATCGATGGCGATACCTCCACCAACGATATGGTTTGCGTTTTGGCAAACGGAGAAGCAAAAAATGCTCCCATCACTGCCGAGGGCGAAGATTTCGATGCCTTTATGAAGGCACTCAACACCGTAACCGTTCATCTCTGCAAAGCCATCGCCGCCGATGGGGAAGGCGCCACCAAATTGCTCGAATGTGCCGTAACCGGTGCCGATACTCTTGAGTGTGCCAAAACCGTTGCAAAAAGTGTGATCTGTTCTTCTCTTTTGAAGGCGGCCATGTTTGGTGCCGATGCGAATTGGGGAAGAGTTCTCTGTGCCATCGGTTATAGCGGAGCCGATGTGAAGGTGGATCAGGTGAAAGTTTCATTTTCCAGCAAAAAAGGCGAAATTTTGGTTTGCGATTTCGGTGCAGGGGTTCCGTTTTCAGAAGAAAAAGCAAAAGAAATTCTTCTCGAAAAAGAAATCACCATTCAGATCTCTCTCGGAAACGGCGAATATTCCGCCACCGCTTGGGGCTGTGATCTCACCTATGACTATGTGAAGATCAACGGCGACTATCGCACTTAAAACGGAGGAAGTTATGGATACCAATATTTCCAATGCGTTTCGCGCAGAAATTCTCACTCAGGCGCTCCCTTATATCAAGCGCTATAATAATAAAATCGTTGTGGTAAAATACGGCGGCAATGCAATGATCGACGATCAGCTCAAAATGCAAGTGATGGAAGACATTGCGCTTTTGTGGCTGATTGGGGTTAAGATTGTTCTGGTTCATGGCGGCGGTCCCGAAATCAGCGAAATGATGCAAAAACTCGGCAAGAAAGCTGAATTTGTGGATGGTCTTCGCGTAACCGACCGCGAAACGGTAGACATTGTGCAAATGGTTCTTTCCGGCAAAGTCAATAAAACCCTTGTAAATCTGCTTGAATCCAAAGGCGGCAAAGCAATGGGAATTTCGGGTATGGACGGTCGTTTGATCGAAGCCGAAGTAAAAGATCAACGTCTTGGCTTTGTGGGAAAAGTTACCAAGATCAATATTTCCCCCGTGATCGATCTTCTCGAAAAGAATTATATTCCCGTAATTTCCACCATCGGTTGCGACCGAGAGGGAAATTCTTATAATATCAATGGTGATACCGCCGCTGCCTATATTGCAGGCGCGCTCGGTGCAGAACGCCTTATTATGATGACCGATATTGCCGGTATTCTTCGCGACCGCGAAGATCCCGATTCCCTGATTCACTATGTGAGCATCAAAGAAGCAGAAAAGCTCAAAGAAGAGGGAATTGTTTCCGGCGGAATGATCCCCAAGGTGGATTGCTGCATTGAAGCCATCCGCGAAGGGGTGAAGAATGTGGTTATTATGGATGGCAGAGTGCCTCACTCCATTTTGATGGAGCTTTTAACCGATGAAGGTGCGGGCACCATGGTTACAGGAGATTATAATGAATAATTTGATGGCAAATGATAAGGCCTATATTGTGAATAGCTATGCGCGTTTTCCCGTTTCGATCGTTTGGGGAAAAGGTTCCGAAGTTTTTGATGAAAACGGAAAGCGCTATATCGATATGGGCTCCGGCATCGGGGTAACCAGTTTTGGTATTTCCGATGATGTTTGGGTAAAAGCGATTACCGATCAGCTTTCCAAGGTTCAGCACATGTCGAACCTTTATTATACCGAGCCCTGTGTTCGCCTTGCGGAGCTTCTCTGCGAAAAAACAGGTCTTAAGAAGGTGTTTTTCTGCAATTCCGGTGCAGAAGCAAATGAATGTGTGATCAAAGCCGCAAGAAAATATGGTTGCGAGAAAAAAGGCGAAGAGTATTATACAATCGTAACTTTGCAAAATAGTTTCCACGGCAGAACCATCACCACCCTTGCCGCAACAGGGCAGGATCATTTCCACGCCCTCTTCCAGCCCCTCACCCCCGGTTTTGTTCATACTCCCGCCAATGATTTCGATGCACTTGTGAAAACCGTTCGCGAAAATAAAGTTTGCGCAGTGATGATCGAATGTGTTCAGGGTGAAGGCGGTGTGAATGCTTTGGATGCCGAATTTATCCAAAAGCTTTCCGAATTTTGCAAAGAAGAAGATATTCTTCTGATTATCGACGAAGTGCAAACAGGCAACGGCAGATGCGGCGCTTTGTATGCCTTCCAGAATTTCGGTATTATGCCCGATCTTGTGAGCACCGCAAAGGGAATCGGCGGAGGTCTTCCTCTCGGAGCCGCGCTCTTTGGCGAAAAAGTGCAGAATATTCTCGGCTTCGGGGATCACGGATCAACCTTCGGCGGCAATCCGATTGCCTGCGCAGGTGCCGTGAGCATCATCGAGCGGCTTGATGATGCGTTTTTAAACGAAGTGAATCAAAAAAGCGAATACATTCGCACCGCTTTGCAAGGCAAAAAAGGAATCTTGTCTGTGAGTGGTATGGGTCTTATGATCGGTATTGAGGTCAAGGGCGAAGCAAAGAAAATTGTGCAAAAATGTATTGAAAAAGGAGTGCTTTGCCTCACTGCAAAGCATAAAGTCCGTTTGCTTCCCGCGCTCAATATCCCAATGCCGCTTTTAAAAGAAGCAATCGAAATTATCATCGGCGTTTGCGCCGAAGAGGAGTAAAAAATGAATTTAAAAGGAAAAAGTTTTTTAAAACTTCTTGATTTTACCCCCGCAGAAATCGAATATCTTTTGGATCTTTCCGCAGAATTTAAGGATAAAAAGAAAAAAGGAATTTCTCATCGAATCTGCGAAGGCAAAAATATCGCTTTGGTTTTTGAAAAATCGAGCACCCGAACCCGCTGTGCCTTTGAAGTTGCGGGTGCAGATCTTGGTATGCATCCCGTTTACTTGGAACCCACCGGTTCTCAGATGGGCAAAAAAGAAAGCATCGCCGATACCGCAAGGGTTCTCGGTCGTATGTTTGATGGCATTGAATATCGCGGATTTGGTCAAGAAATTGTGGAAGAACTTGCTTTTCATGCAGGGGTTCCCGTTTGGAATGGTCTTACCAATGAATTCCACCCCACCCAGATTTTGGCAGATTTTCTAACCATTCGTGAGCATTTTGGCTCCTTGAAAGCAAAAAAACTCGTTTATATGGGCGATGCCCGCTATAATATGGGCAATTCCCTTATGATCGGATGCGCAAAAATGGGAATGCACTTTGTTGCATGTGCTCCCAAAAAGTATTTCCCCGAAGCAGATCTTCAGAAAAAAGCCCTCGAAATTGCAAGCGAAACGGGTGCCACCATCGAATTTATCGAAGATCCCATGGAAGCCACCAAAGGCGCTCATGTGATCTATACCGATGTGTGGGTTTCCATGGGAGAGCCCGATTCGGTATGGGAAGAGCGTATTAAGGAACTCACCCCTTATCGCGTTACCAAAGCTTTAATGGAAAATGCAGGTGCTCAGTGTCGCTTCATGCACTGCCTGCCCGCTTTCCACGATCTTAAAACCAAAATCGGTCAGGAGATTTTCGCAAAATTCCATATCGATTGTATGGAAGTTTCCGATGAAGTGTTTGAAAGCGAATCTTCGATCGTTTTCGACGAAGCAGAAAACCGTATGCACACCATCAAAGCAGTGATGGCGGCAACTCTTGCGTAATTTGATTTTTTGTGTTAGAATCAAGTAAAGTATAAGTTTAGGAGTTAGTTATGAAAAATAAAGGCATCGGAACCAAATGCGTTCAAGGTGGCTATCGCCCTGGAAACGGCGAACCTCGCCAGGTTCCGATTATTCAAAGCACCACCTTTAAATACAATTCCAGCGACGATATGGGAAAACTCTTCGATCTCGAAGCAAGTGGATATTTCTATTCCCGTTTGCAGAATCCCACCTGTGATACCGTTGCTGCAAAAATTTGCGAAATGGAAGGCGGCACCGCTGCGATGCTCACTTCCTCCGGCCAAGCCGCGAATTTTCTTGCACTCTTCAATCTTTGCAGTGCAGGGGATCATTTCGTTTCCTTGGCTTCCATCTATGGCGGCACCTTCAATCTCTTTTCCGTTACCATGAAAAGAATGGGAATCGAAGTAACCTTCGTTTCTCCCGATGCCACCGATGAAGAAGTGCAGGCGGCTTTCCGTGCAAATACCAAAGCCCTTTTCGGCGAAACCATCGCAAATCCAGCGCTCAATGTTCTCGATATCGAGCGCTTTGCAAACATCGCTCATAAAAACGGTGTTCCGCTGATCATCGATAATACTTTCCCAACCCCCGTGCATTGTCGTCCTATTGAATGGGGTGCCGATATTGTAACCCATTCCACCACCAAATATATGGATGGTCATGGAAGTGCAGTTGGCGGTGCTATTGTGGATTCCGGCAAATTCGATTGGACCAAGTATCCCGAAAAATTTGCAGGTCTTTGCACTCCCGATGAAAGCTATCACGGCGTTACCTATACCGAGCGTTTCGGCATTGAAGGTGCTTTTATCACCAAAGCCACCGCTCAGCTTATGCGCGATCTCGGGGTAACCCCCGCGCCGATGAGCGCCTATCTTTTGAATCTCGGTCTTGAAAGTTTGCACGTTCGTATGAAGCGCCATGCTGAAAGCGCGCTTGCCGTTGCCGAGTTTTTGGAAAAGAGCGATAAAGTTTCCTGGGTTACTTATCCCGGCCTTAAATCCGGCAAG
>JAZOVP010000062.1:0-28477 GCA_045658765.1 Eubacteriales bacterium
GGTATCGGCATATTTCCAAGTATAGGCATTTCCGTTTTCCACAAGAACACTGCTGTAATCTTTGCTGATTTTATCAAGCGAAGAAACAGTATAGTTCTTAGAATCTTCACGGTTGAGGGGGAAATCTTCATCCTGGCTGGAGTTCAGAGCATATCCGAGGGAGCCCACGGAAACGGTCTTATCCGAATCGCCAAAATAAGAAGCATACTTTTCGGAAATCTTTCCGTAGTATCCATCGATGGTTTTGGCGGAAAGCACATACGCTACCTGAGTGTTGTAGGCCTGCACGATGGGGTTATAGGTCTGGAAGAATGCGGTTTTACCGTCGATGGTCTTGGCGGTATCCTTCTTCATATTCAAACCGTCAAACATATCCACGGCATTCACGTATGCAAAATCAAGATCCAGATAGATCTGATCGCCGCCCTTCTGAACGAATTCAACAAGTTCCTTCAGTCCCTTGTCGCCGCCCAATTCCTTCACTGCCTTCAGTTTTGCGGGAGCAGTGGAAGCAAGACCACCGTTTGCCCAGCCCAAGTAACGGATTACCTGCTGAGAAACACCGGCTTCTTTGAGCTCGGTCAGAATGGTTTTTGCATCTTCAAAGGTGGTGAGCTGCGCTTTGGTTTGGGTGGGAACACCAAGAATGGTTTTGGTGGTATCGATTGCGCCGAGAAGATCAAGATACAAATTGATCTTGTCGTTTGCTTCTTCAGACTTTTTCAGAATACCTTCTTTTTCCAAATATGCGCGGTATTTGTTTGCCATACCCACATAGCTGGCCTCGTCTTCATAAAGAAGGCGA
Source organism: Eubacteriales bacterium (assembly GCA_045658765.1). Taxonomy (GTDB): domain Bacteria; phylum Bacillota; class Clostridia; order Oscillospirales; family SIG627; genus RGIG5579. Next base: position 806 of record JAZOVP010000062.1, read on the forward strand.
TATTTGATGGTGTAGTTGCCAACATACTTTCTGTCGATGGGCTTGGTATAAACCGCCGCACCGCCGGAAACGGTGATACCGTCGAGCGGATAAGAGTCGGTCTGTCTGGCAAAGAAAGTGGTGGAAACAGAGTGATAATCATGGGTTCCGGTGCCGCTCACTGCGTCGATACGGGTCAAGCTTTCGCCTTCAGTGATGAAAGCAACATAGCCGTGCTTCACGGTGCGCTCTTCCACGGTATTCGTGATCGCTTTGCCGTTTTCATCCACAGTGGGCTTGCCTTCTGCATCGAGAACGGGCTCTTTCACCTTGATCTGAGAGGTCATCACGGTTCCGTATACAGGAGCACGCCAGATCTGATAGCTTGCAGTCGTGGGCGATGCACTGTTGTAGAAGCCGAAGTCGGGACCATAGAGGGTGCCGGAAACCTGAGTGTATTTATTGTTTTGATCAAATTCGATGGTTGCGCCGCTACCGTCGGGGATGAAGTTGTAGCCCTCGTCGTTGCGAAGAGCATCTTCAATCTTTGCGGTTCTTCCTGCGCCAAGCAGGGGAAGAATTTGAACGGTATCAAGGGTATAAGTTGCAGCGTCGAAGGAAATACCACGTGCGGGAAGTCTTACCTGGAAACCATCTTCCTCAAGGGTATATTCGAGTGCGAGTTTGAAAATGGGGGGCGAACCGTCTTCCATCACAAAGCCAACCTGTTCGTGGTCGGAAAGCATATCATCGATGGAATACTCGGTATAAGTGCGAATGCTGCGCTCCAAGATGTTGAGCACCTGAGCATTCACATCTTCGTCCACAATATAGATGGCAAGTTTTTCCGTGATGGGATAGGTGGTAAGAATGGTGGCCTGCTCACGAGCGGTGAGACTCGGATCAGAAAGGTCATACAGCGTGTAGAAGGAAAGGAACTGCGAGAATTCAAACGATTCTGCGGAAGCGGCGGCGTTTTGCTCGATCATATCGCTGCTTCTCTTGAGTTCGAGATACTGCTCAAAGCTGTATTCGGAAGTGGTGGTTGCCTCGTAAAAGGGCTTCAAAATGTTTTCTTCGAAGCGGCTCTTTTCGATCTGATGAGGAATCACTCTCTTCTTAATGGCTTCGCCGATGGTGTATTCCACGCGAACACCGCCGCGGATCAATTTGATCTTGAGCTGTTCGGTTTCGGCAGAATCGGAAAAGCTGTTAAGACTTCCGTTGTCGTTCTGATTGCCGTGGTAAGTGAGTTTTACCTGGCTTAAAAGTTCGTTTTTAATCGCGGGAGATGCTTCGGTTTCCCCAATGTCGTAGGGGTTGGTGAAAAGCATCTGGCCGGTCTTCTTGTCTACCACGCAAACTTCGGCGGTAAATTCCTGAATAAAAAGGGAGTAACCGTCGTTTTCCACAACCTTGGTCATGGTAGCAAGTTTGGCTTCGGGGGAAGAATAAACAGTGTTGTGATAATCTACATTTTTGAGTTCTTCGTAGAGTTTATCGTTCCCCAAGGTGTTTTCTTCTGCAAGGGCGGCGGGAAAGAGGGAGAGAACCATGCTCAACGCCAGCACCAAACAAAGCGCCAAAGATAAAATCTTTTTCATTGCGGTTTTCTCCTTTCTAAACTCTGAGCGAAAGCTCTGTATAAATATTCACAACAAAAGATACGATCTTGCCGAGAAGTCCTGAGAACAACAGGGCAAGGAACATAATCACGACCATTCCCACCAAGGTTCCCAAAACGGTAAGAATGTTCTTTCCGAAACTATAGTCATGGGTTACCATCACACCGAAGAAGAGAAGCATACCTGCCCACACATAACCAACCGAAATCAGAAGGGTTACGATCGCGCTCTCATCCAAGGTGAGGATGTGAGTGAGCATAGTTGCGGGAATCATCATCATCGGCAGAGGAATGAGGGCATAGCAGGTGGAAAGGCAAATATCCTTAAAGCTGCCTTCGCCTTCAAACAGGGTGGTCAAACACCAGTTGGAAATCACCCAAAGGAAGAAGGGCACCAAAACGCCGGTCAATTCTCCGAAAATCTGAATGCCTTCGTTGTAGGGATCAAACCAGAAGGACTGACCCATTCCATTATAAATGAATGCACCAATGGTGAGCACCACAAAGAAGATACCTGCTTTGAAGTTGCCTCGTTTTTCGTGCTTCAAATCCCAAAAGCCGTCGAACGGATGGAAAATAACGTGGCAACCGTAAAGTGCTGCCTCTTTGAAGGTGCGCTTATCTTTGATAACCTGACCTTTTTCATTTTCCTTGGCGGCATAAGAGAAGAATTTCGAAATCAAAACTGCAATCACAGCAACGAAAATCGGGATCAGAATGATATAATCCTCGATCCAGCCCTTACGGATTCTGGAATAGCTCTTGGAATATCCTTCTGCATCGTAGGCGGCAACATAGTTTTCCTGTGCCTTCTTGTAGTCGCCTGCGCGGTAGTAGCTATCGGCAATACCGATATATGCTTCGTCGAAGTTGCTGTTTCTGAGAAGAACCTTCTCCCAGTACTTTGCAGACTGGTTGTAGTTTCTGTCTTCCACATTCTGAATCGCACTCATCAGGTCTTCGCCGTAAGCGGTGCGCTTATAAACGGTGAAGGCATTGTTTGTGCGGTCGAGTACCAAAAACTTATCATTCTGATAGCAGATGGAAGAAATGCTCACGTTGTTGCCGAGCTGAGGACCGGAATCACCGAAGATAAACAAAAGGTTACCTTGGGAATCATAGGTATAGAATCTCTGACGGTTGCCGTCGGCAATGGTCCAAGTGCTTGCCTGTCCCAAAGCCACATCGATTACCATCGAAACATCGGTATTGGCTTCTCTGCCCACCGATTGATACTTCACAACGGTAACTTCACCCGAGGGGGGCCAGAAACCGGTACGGAGCATAACGTCGGTACCTTCGGCATTCAGCTTTTTCACGGGAGCATAGTCGCCGGAAGCGTCTTTGCTCGTAATGGCTGCTGCCATTTTTTCTTGATCCAAAGAAGAAATGGTGGCATAAATGAATCCGGAGGAGTCGATGGCGATGTTGTTGTATTCAGTAGGAACAAGAGACTGCATCGACTGTCTTTGTTCTTTGGTCTGGAACATTCTCCAGAAAATCTGGAATGCGGAAGGAGCGGTTTTCTGAGCTCCCAAGAATCCCAAAAAGTCGCCTGCGGCATTCATCGAAATAATACCGAGGTTGGTGGTGGAAGAAACCACATAAATTCTTCCCGCGGTATCCACAGAACAAGCGATCGGCTTATAGGTGGATCCTTCGGGGAATGCGGTGCTTTCGGGCTCGCCGATCACGCGATCAAACACCACTTCTTTTACGGATTTGTCTTCATTGAGGTGCTTTTTAAATACCACAATTCGGTTGTTTTCCGTATCACACACGAAAATCTCATCGTCTTTCACGAAAAGTCCGCGGGGCTTATCGAAGCTATCGGGCACGCCCTGATCGTTCAAAAAGCGGTTAACGGAAAATTCAAGCTTATACTCCGAACTTAAAACCAGAAAACGGTTGTTGTTCGGATCGGCAATATAAAGGTTGCCGTTTTCATCGGAAACAAGATCGGTGGGAGAATCAAGGTTCGTAGAAAGACCCAAATCCAAAGAGGTAATGGTTCTATCGGGAACATAAGCATGAGGGGATTCCACGTAGTTGCCGTCGATGTCGTAAGTATAAGTGGTATAGGGCACCATTGCGCTTGCGGTAGGTGCAAGGAGAGCCGCAAGACAGAAAATCAAGAGGCATACTCTTAATGCTTTTTTCATACTGCTTTTCTCCTTTACTTAGTCTTTCATACCGGAAGAGGACATGGTTTCGATAATGTTACTCTGGGTTACCACGAATACCAAAATCGGTACCATCATCATAATAACCGTAGAGGCAGCACCCGCACCCTGACGGGAAATACCGCCGGTTACGATCTGCTGAATTGCGTAGTTGAAGCTCTTGAACTGTTCGGAATAAATATAAATGGAAGAACCTGCATTCCAAAGATCTTTAAAACAGAACACGATCAAGGTGAGCCATGCGGGTTTTACCATCGGCATTGCGATCTGCCAAAACACGCGAAGTTCGCTCGCGCCGTCGAGTCGAGCAGATTCCAGAACCGCATCCGGCACGGAGGATTCCATAAACTGCTTCATCAGGTAAAGACCCATACTGGTTGCCGCAGCGGGAATGATTCTTGCCCAATAAGTATCAACAAGGCCGAGTTTACTCATGGTCCAGAAGTTGGTAATCGAGGTTACCGTGGTGTGGAACATCAAAGAATACACAACCACCTGGAAGAGTGCGGCTTTGCCGGGGAATTTCATCTTCGCCAAGGAGTAAGCTGCCATGGAAGAGAAGATTACATTACCAAAAGTACCCAAAATGGATACAAACGCGGTGTTGAAGATGTATCGGGAGAAGGGCACCCAGCTGGTGCTCATCAAGTTAAACAGGGTTTTGAAGTTATTAAAGGTTGGGTTTCTAACAAAGAAACGAGGGGGATACTGCCAAAGTTCGTCCAAGGGCTTGAGTGCCTGCATGATGGTATAAAGCATCGGCAGAAACATAAACGCGCCCATCAGAAGAAGAACAGCATTGATACCGATATCGCCGCCCAAGGAGCGGTTCATTGCGTGGTTGGATTTGCGAATTCTTAATTTTGCCATATCACTTACCAACCTTTCCGAGGAGTTTACGAACCAGCATATTGGAGCCGATCATCATAAAGAAGAGTACCACTGCGATGGTGGAAGCATAACCCATTTCAAAACGGGATCCGCCGTAGTCATCGAGATGGTGCATGATGGTGTGTGCGCAGTAGTCCGGCGAGGGGAAGCCAACAAGGCCGGTAATCACCGCACCGAAACCGAAGGATTGGGTGATAGCCATCACCGCACCAAACATCATCTGCGGCTTCATATAAGGCATGGTAATATACCAAAGTTCCTGCCAACGGTTCTTCACACCGTCCACAGCAGCGGCTTCATAGAGCGAACGGTCAACCACCTGGAAACCTGCAATAAAGGTAAGGAAGGAAGTACCGAGCGAAGTCCACAAAGCAACAATGATAACGATTGCCATAATGTAATCGGGGTTCTTCAAAAACGCGATCGGCGTTGTAATCAGACCCAAATCCATCAAGGTACCGTTGAGGAAGCCGTGGGAGTCTGCGGAGAAGATATAGGTCCAAACCATATACACGTTACCGGAAATACTGGGCGCATAGAAGATCAGCGTCATAATAGCGCGGATCTTAGGCGGAAGTTCGTTGATAAACCACGCCATAATCAGCGAGAGCAAGTAAGAACCGGGGCCGGTGATGGCTGCAAAGACCAAAGTGTTCTTCACAGAAAGAATGAAAATATCGTCGTCAAGGAAAAGACGGATATAGTTGTCGAACCAAATGATATTTGGTGTTTCGAGCATGTTAAAGTCTGTCAAGCTGAAGAAGATAGACAAAATAACGGGCAAAACGGTGAAAATGAAGAAGATAATGTAGAACGGAGCCAACAGAAGGTAGCCCGTTTTGTTGTTCTTCATTTCTTTCCAAGTCCACTGCCACTTTGTCATGTCTTTTCTCGAGACAGGTCTTGCTGCAGTTTCAGTCTTTTGAGACATGAGAAATTTCTCTCCTTACTTTCAAAATTAAGCGTTCTGCTCTTTGAGATATTCTTCGTAATTTTCCAGAGTGGGAAGTCCGAACTCGTTGCGCTTTCTGGTAAGCTCAGAGTTGATGGCATCAATGTATTCCAGCATGGATTCAACGGGATCCTCGTGATCGTTGTAGGCAGCAAGGAATGCAAACTCTACATAACGGGTAACGATGTATCCGCCGGGCATTTCAGGCGTTGCCTGCAGCCAATCGAACTGTCCGTGAAGTTCTTTTCTCTCATCGGCAGTCCAGCTCATGGAGTAAAGTGCTTCAATGTTGGCAGTGGCGTACTGTCCGGATGCACCGAGCAGTGCATAATATTCCTGTCCGTAGGTGGACTGGCTTTCCGTGCTCACCCACCACTTCATAAATTCCCAACCGGCTGCAATCTCTTCGCAGTCTCTCATCATAACAATACCGGTTACAGTGGTATCGGCAGTGTGATCCACGAAGGTGCTTCCGTCTTCATTCATGCGGATTGTGCCGGGCAGAACAGTAAAGCCCCAAAGTCCGCGAAGTTCGGGAGCGAAGATGGTAAGCTGAGAATAGGTGGTATAAGTTTGAACACCGATGGGCATTTCACCGGTACGGAAACGGTTTGCGAAGTTATAGGAATAGGGGAAGCCATACATGGTGTAAAGCTCACACATTTCTTTGAAGGTTTCCAGCGCCTCGTTGGAATCGAGGTTGATCGCCATACCTTCGGTAAGACCTTGTTTATCACCCTCAACAGGACGGTTATAAAGCTGCTCACCTCTCTGGTAAAGCATGATCAAAAGTCCCGCAAGGGATTCGTGATAACCGAAGTCGAGGTTGTTGGTCTGGAGGGCGGGAAGCATGTTGTAAACATCATCCCAGGTTTCGGGAATTTCAAGACCGAGCTGCAAAAGAATGTCGCTGCGGTAGAAAAGCATCGAGAAGTTTTCGGTTTCGGGAAGGCCGTATGCCACTCCGTAAAGTTCAAGCGGAATGGTAGCAGCATCGTCAAACCAAGAAACCACTTCTTCGTAATCCGAGAAAATCTCGCGGCACTTAGCATTGTGCTTCTTTTCTTCCTCGGTTGCATCCGGTGCATCCACATATCCTTCCGGATTGATCGGGAACACAGCGGAACGGATTGCATAGTTAATAACGGTAGAAGAAGCAACCGTCATATTCACATCGGGTCCGGAACCGGAAAGGGTTGCCGGCAAAAGCGAACCTGCGGCAACAAGCTTTAAATCCACCGCAATATTCTTCTGAGAAGTAAAGGTATCGCTGATGAGCGATCTCATAATGGTAGATTGGTCGCGGCCCGAGGTGGTCCATACTTCAATGGAAGCAAAGTTTTCAGCGCCTTCTGCGGTGCGAACACCGTAGCTCGAGTAGTCGCTGATCCAGCTCATAATGAACTGCTCGAATTCATAGCCAAGTGCCGACCAGAAACCGGCATCGGCAACATATCCTGCTTCCTTAAATGCTTTTTCCTGATCCGCATCTCTCATATCAGCGGCAGGAGAAATCAGAAGGTAGTCAAACTGGAGGGGCTGGTTGCGAGCGGTCATGATCCAAGTACCGAGGTTACCGATGTAGTCCTTGAGCTCGCTGAAGTTGGGAGCAATCAGGTCTTCATCGCTCGACATTCTTTCCAGAAGAAGAGCAACATTGTCGAGGGTAACGGAATCCGAACCTTTGGTTCCGTTGATCGCTTCAAGCTGAGCAGATACTCCATAGAGCACCTTGGATTCAGCAGCCATTGCCTTGATTGCATCGGGCATCAAGCGCATAAACTGATAATCGCGGTATTCATCGGGTTCAGAACCGGTGAGCATCAAAATCTGCAAGTAGCATTCATTGATGCGGGAAAGCGAGGTTTCCACGGTGTTCAGAATTTCTGCCATATCACCGAGAACAACCCACATTTCAATTTCGTGTTTGCCTTCGGTCAGATAGAATTCCAATGCTCTTTCCTTGCCGGTCTTTTCGTCTTTCTCGCCGTCGGTCAAGGGAAGAAGCTGCCATTCGTCGCTATATTTAAAACGAAGGGTTTTTGCTTCGGCAAAAGGAGTTTTGCCGTCGATCTTCATTTCACGGGTAACATACATACCCTCAGCAAAAGACTGGAGGAAACGGGGAGTGATGGTATAGTAGCCATCTGCGGGAACTTCAATGTTCCAAGAAACCCACTGGCCTGCGGTCTGCCATTTTTCGCCGCCAATCGAGTTCAGGTAAATATTGTATGCGCTCTGGGGCATGGTAGCGGCAGAGCTGCGATCGTAAAGAGGATATACGATGTTGGAGGAGGTGCGGTGAGCAATTTCCGCTTCCACCACTTGAATGTCTGCGCCCGCTGCCTGATCGGGCTTTTTGTTGTTTTCCTTCAAATACTCTTCATAAGTAATTTCGGAATTGTCGTAGTAAATGCGGATTTCCTTGATGGCACAGGTTTCCTGAACCTCAGCAAGAGAGATGGTATGAGTGCCTGCCTCCACATAGTAAAGGAAAGGATCCACAATATAGCCGGTAGAATCCGAAGCAAGAATGGTTCTCCATTCGGGAGCTTCCACCTTGCCGGGTTTGATTTCGTTGCCATCGTTATCAAGCACGAAACCTCTGTCGTTAGAGCCTTCGCCGCCCATTTCATCTGCCCAAACTCTGCTCATCTCAATATAGCGAGATTGCTTGAAGGGATAAGCATCGTCGATCAGAAGAGCGCGCTTGATGGTAGCGGAGTTGCTGATCAAATCCGCCTTACCGTCGCCGTCGCCGTCGTAATCCACAATGGGAGCATAGGTGATGGCAATATGATAGTTACCCGTCTTTTTGGCTTCAAATTCCCAAGTAATGTCGCCAATATCAGAGATCAGGGCAACCTCTTCTTCACTTCCGAGATAATGATCCTTGTAAACCGTGGCATCGGTTTTCTCGGGGTTAAAGGAAGCCCCGGGAATCACAATCTCCTCTTCGCCGTTGGGAGCTCCGGCATATAAAAGCCGATATTCAGCGTAATCGTTTGAATTCAAAAGCTCTCCAATTTCCGCAAGCTTAGAGTTCTCTTCCTTTTCGGCTGCGTCTTGCTCAGGTGCAACCTCATCTCCCTCAGCTGCAAAAACTGCAGTTCCAAGGCAGGAAAAGACCATCAAAAAAGCAAGCAGAAGCACAAGCGATTTCGATAGAAATTTCTTCATCGTACAAAAATCCTCCTAGGTCATATGTATATAGCGTAATTTTAGCATAACGAGTGCCCTTTGTCAAGCAGATCAAAGTCGCCAAAATCGGCAGAAAACCTATGTTTTTTGTGGTTTTTCGGGAGCAAAATGGCGCCGTTTTTGCCTGTTTTCGGCAAAAAGTCGCAATTATTTGTTTTTCAAAATTGCACAAAAATTCAAGAAAAAATATGTTCACACTTTGAAAACATTATTTTTCCCTAGGTTTTAAGCCATTTTCTCGCTTTCCATTGTATTCAATGTTATATTTTTGCATACTATTTTTTTGCTAACATTTTGTTTATAATTTATATTTTCCCTTTTTTTCGACCTTTTTTTCTTCTTTTTCAAAAACGAAAAAAATAGCGAAATCTCACAAATTGTATTGTGTGATTTCGCTAATTTTTCAGAAATAAATTCTACGCTTTGCACAATCGCTTTTTCACTTTTTTTCTTCTTTGGCAACCACGCCACCAAAGAAAAGAAGATCTTCGTGATAAAAGCAAGCGCTCTGACCGGCGGCAAATGCGCGAATCGGTTCCGCAAAGAAAACCCTCGCTCCCCCGCTCTCAAAGTTCACCTTGCAAGGGATCGGCTTTCCCCGATTTCGCCCTTGAAATAAAACCTCGCACTTTTTGGCCTCCGCGCGGGTGGCGGAAACAAAATGCAAATCCTTCACAAAAAGAGAAGATACCGCCAGATCTTCCTCGGGCCCGAGCACCACCTTGTTTTCTTCGGGAAGAAGCTCTGTCACAAAGTATCGGGTTCCCATGGCAACGCCAAGCCCTCTTCTCTGCCCGATCGTATAGCGATGAATCCCGCGATGTTTTCCCAAAACAATCCCGTTTTTATCCACAAAATCGCCCTCGGGAAGCCGTACTCCGTGGGTTTCCAAAAAGTTCTGCGTGTCTGCATCGGGAATGAAGCAAATTTCCATGCTTTCTTCTTGCTTGGGAGGCACCAGCCCCGCCGCTTTCTCTTTCACATCGCTTTTTTGAATTTCCGAAAGCGGGAAAATTAAGCGAGATAATTGTTTTTGCGTGAGTTTCCATAAAAAATAGCTTTGATCTTTGCCGTCGTCTCTTCCGCGCGCCAAGCACCATCTGCCCTTATCGTTTTGAAAAACTCTGGCGTAATGACCGGTGGCAACCGAATCGATCCCGAGTCGGTCTGCGGTTCTCAAAAGAGATGCAATCTTCACAAAACGATTGCATTCCACACAAGGATTCGGGGTTTTCCCCGAGCGGTATTCCTCCAAAAAAGGGCGCACCACGCGATTTTCAAAACTTTTTTGATAAGAAGCCACAACAAACGGAATCCCAAGCGCGGCGGCAACCTTTCTTGCCGGCTCCGGATCGGAATTCTCGCAAAGGGAAAGATACGCTCCGAAAACTTCGTATCCCTTCTCTTTTAAAATCAATGCCACCGCGGCAGAATCCACCCCGCCCGATAGCCCAACCAAAACCCGTTTCATCTTGATCCTTTCCTAAAACGTCTGCGATTCCTGCACCGCGATCGCATCGCACCGCTCGTTGTAGGGGTGCCCCGCGTGCCCGCGGATCCAAGTGAATAAAACATTGTGTTTTGCAAGAAGCGGCACCAATTCTTTCCAGAGTTCCACATTCAAAACCGGCTTTTTATCGGATTTTCTCCAACCGCTCTTTTGCCAATTCTCAAGCCATCCCTTTTCGATGGCATCCACCACATACTTCGAATCGCTGATCACCTCAACCTCGCACGGCTCCTTTAATGCCGCAAGACCGCGAATCACCGCCAAAAGCTCCATGCGGTTGTTGGTGGTTTCCTTTTCGCCGCCGGATATGCACTTTTCCGTTCCTCGATAAACCAAAATGGCGCAAAAACCACCGGGTCCGGGATTTCCCGAGCAAGCGCCGTCGGTATAGAGTTTCACTTCTTTCATAGCATCTCCTCAAAATCGATCAATCAATTCATTATACACCATTTCCCCCGCCTTGAAAAGAGGTTTTCAAAAGAAAGCGCAATCAAAAAAGCGTATGGATTTTTCCATACGCTTTTTCTTTAGTCCTTGATATACCCGAGACTCTTTCCGTAAAGATACATTTCATAGCGATATTGGTATCGAATCTTCGTATCCTTCACAATCGCGCTGATTGCCAAAAGAATCGCCTTCTTATCAATTGTTTTTGTCCCCTTTTTCTTATTGTAGGTTGTGTATTTTTTCACAATTTCATCCACATATTCATAAGGAGATTTTTCAGGATCGATTCCTTTGTCTTCTTCCTTTGCGCTTTCCTTCTGAAGCTTCAGTTTTTCCTGAAGAAGGGCATTTTCAAAGTTCCTTTGCTTCTGAGCGGCCGCTTCCTCGCGTTCAAAATTTTCTTGCTCGCGAACTTCCTGTTCCATTCGATCTCGAAATTCTCCCGCTTCCTTTTGCGCCTCCAAAGAGAGCTCCGCCTCGTTTTCGGCACGCTTTGTTTCATATGCTCTCTTATCCTTCGCCTTTTGAAGCGAAAGCGCCGAAAGTGCATTTGCGCGATCGGAATTGGCGGCAATGGTTGCTTGCACGGTTTCTCCCGAACGCAAATATCCGCTATCGGCCATTTTTTCCAAGGTGTTTTTCAAATCCACCTTCGCCCTCGCGGAAACCTGATTTGCTTCTTTTGCAAAATCCTCTTCCAAATCCCGAATTTTGGCATCATAGCCAAGAGAATTCGCCCGAATCAAATTTTCATAACGGGCATAAATCTGCTCGGTTCCCTCCTCCATTCGCTTCAGAATTTCTTTCACCTGATCTGATTGTGCCATACACTCTTCCTTTCCTCGTTATTCATCACTGATCCTCCCCCGAAGGGAAATGCCCAAAAGATGAAGCGGCTTTTCGCTTTCCGATCGAACGCAAATCTGCAAAAGCCGAAAACGTCGCTTTGCAAAACGCAGCTTTTTCCCCTCGTATTCTTTGTTTGAAATCAGTTTTAATGTTCTTTCTTCACTCGGCTCTCCGTTTTCACCCCGCAGCGAAAGCAAAAGTGTTTGCTCCCCTTCGTTTTTGGTGAAAAGGGTGATCCCGAAAAGTTTTTTCTCTTTTCTTCGGCTTCCGGGTGAAAGGAGTTTTGATTTCCACACGGCTGGAATTTTCTTTCCGTCGTCGGTATCCCCTCCCACACAAAAGATCCCGTTTTCGGTGTAAAACAAAAGCCCCTCTTCTCCCTGCACAAAGCCCAAGATCGCAGGAAGCTCATAGTAATAAAACTCTTTCAAGCGGTAATGATACACAAAAAGATGCCCCTCAACGCTCAAATACAATTCCGAAGTTGCCTTGCGATTAAACAAAATGGCTTTTTCCAAATTTTCGTTTTTCAAGGCGTGAGCAATAAGGCCGGAAATGCACTGTGCGTTTCGTTCGTCCTGAATATTCGTGGAAACCCAGGCAAAAAGCCCGTTTTCCGTTACCGTGTAAGGGGTATTTTCCACCAAAAGCGCCTGCCCCTCGGGAAGGCATCCTCGGTGATCGTTCAGCGGAAGCACCGGAAATGCCGCAATGAGTTTGTCGTGCGCTCCGGTCATATATTCCAAATAGGAATAATAAGCGGAGGTTTCCGTGAAAATAAGCTGCCTGTTGTAATGGCGCAAAATCGAGGTAATTGCCTCGCCCGTACCCACCAAAGCAAAGGCGGTTTCGGGAAAGTATTCAAAGCTCGGTTTTCCATCCACAATTCCGCTGTGATAACGGTTGGAAGGGGAATTTTTATTTCCGTAAAGAAATGCTCTGGTGTCGCTGGCGCCGCCAAATCCCATTGCAAATCGGCAATGATGAATTCGATCGGCGCACTCGTCTCCCGCAATCACATATTCCACTTCCAGCGTGTCGATTCCCTCCTCGGGTGCCGCGGTCAAAAGAAAGGTAAGGCGAATTTCATCCCAAAGGTATTCCGTGGGATCCATTTCTTTTCCATCCAGTTTCATCCAATGAATCTCCACAACATCGCGAACAATCGGCACAAATCTGGACGAGTTTCCATCGGGAGAAAATTTCTGCCGCACCGTTCGTGTTAAAAGATTCACCTCTTCATAAGGCACGCAAGCCCCGTCGGGAGAAGTGGAAATCGCAAGCATCGGAATATGCGGCTCCAAAGATCCCACACCGTTTCCATCGAATTTCACTATTTTTTCTCCCGTCAGAAGATATAAAACTCCATAAAACAAAAAGAAAAAAACTTTCCCTTCCCCCGGCACCTGCCCCTCCACGGGCTGAAGCGATTCAAAGCCCGTTTTGGAAGCAAAAAGAGTATTGTCAATCACCGCAAGGGAGAAGATTTCCGATTCCAATCTTCCGCACCAAATTCCGCGCACCTTCCCTTGCGTGGGAAACACGGAATAAAAGCCGTCGCGGCGCTTGAGCATATATCCGTCTGTCAGCTTAAAATTCAGCATTTCGGGAGATTCGGGATCGGAAAGATCGAGCGTTGAGTCGGAAGAAAGATGAAGCCCCGAAAATTTCTTTAAATCAAATTTAAAATCTTCTGCCATCTTCTCACCTCACACCCCGCGTCGGATCTTGTGCCGTCTTCCTCGGCGGCATCGATTGCGGAGCACCTCTCGCTCTTTCTGATAAAGCTGCAAAAAGAAACTGCTTCGATCGGATTCCTCTTCATTCAAAAGATACCCCGCAAGTCCAAGCGGCATCAAGGAAAAAAGTATCACTTCCGAAAGCATCAGTTTGTCATCAAGCGAGCGAATCTGCGGCACGGTTCCGTCCACGGGGAATTCCTCCCCTTTGATCGCAAGATCCGTTTCATAAACCTCCGCCAGCATCAGGTTGATCATCTCCACCGCGCGCTCACGGAAAATCAGGTTTTCTTCGCTTTCCGCCTCGCCGATCAAAGCAAGACTCTTTCGGTAAATTTCATAAGCCGTTTTCATCGTGATCTCCTTTCAGCCGTTTCTCTTTTTAAATTTCCGTTTCTTCTCCGGGAGTCAGATTCAAAAATACCATTTCCTTCGGATACACAATCTTCGCACCGTAAAGATGAAGCCCCTTCACCGCATCGCCATGGCGAAGTTCGGGTTCATAGGCCTTCACCGCAGAAACCTGCTCGGCAAACGCGATGGCTCTGCCGGTTCTTGCAATACAGCGATAAGCACCGCTTTCATCGGTGGAAATGTTGTTGGTAACATAAATATCAAAGCCCATAAAGCTTCCGATATATCCTCTGCCAAGGGCCTCCACGTTGTCGGTGGATCGAAGCACCTTTGCCAAAACAAGCTTCTGCTCAATGGCAGGGGGAACTTCAAGAGAAATTTTTGCGGAATTGGGAACATTGTGTTCCATCAGAATTCTTCTGGCATCCGCAATGGTATTGATGATCGAAGTGCTGGTAACATCGGCATTTTCCAAAACACTCACGTTTTCATCGGTCAAAGAGTAAATATAGCGGTCGGCAACATCGGAAAGCGCATTGGATGCCTCTTTCATCGCCGCCTGCATGAGAGTTTTTTTCGACTGGGCAAGATCGATCGAATCCAAAAAGAAATTAAAGCCCTTTGCCTGATCGATAATGAGGGTTCTTTCGGTATCCGAAAGCACCTCTGCCGCAGGCATATCCTGATTCTTTTTGTAGTCAAACACGCTAACCGGACCAATACCGCAAATTTTCACGCGGTCGCCTTCCCCTTTGATCTCACCCTCAAAATCGCGCGAGCAAAGGCGAACACCCACATAATCCTTTTCCAGTTCCGTGTAAAGGGTTTCGCTCCAAAGAGCGGGAATAAAATTTTGAATTGCCATTTTTCTTCATCCTTTCTCAGTTCCATTTTTCCATGGAAGATAAAATTTTGTTGTAGTGTTTTTTAATTTCGCTGCGGCTCATACTCTTCACCGCTTCAGGAGAAAAATAATCCGATTCCGCGCCGTCGGATTTGATCTTGGGCGGAGCTTTCTTTTCATTTTCCTCGTTGATTTTTTGAATACGCTCTTCTTCCTTTTCCTTTAAAAGAATAAAAAGCGCATAGCTTGCCGAAAGGCGTTCCCCTTCTTCCACTCGGTCCCAAACCTCCTGCGGAATCTCTTCCGCTTTCACTTCGGGAAACAGCGTGTGAAAGAGTGAAATATCTTCCTTCATTTTCAAATCAGGCGCATCTTTTGCTTTCGATTCCTCTGCCTTCACCGCCTGTTTTTCTTCCGAAAGAATTTCTTCCTGAGGGATTTCTTTCTTCTTTTTCATGCTTACCTCCTAAATTTTTATTTATTTTCAGGCATCTTTTCTGCCGGAAAACCGTTTTCTTCTTCTCTTCTTCTTGCTTTTTCCAAAAGTTCTTCCTTTTCGGGAATATATCCATCAGGCACTCGTTCCAAATATTCCGAGAAGCGAATGGCCCCTGAAGTGAGAAGATGATCAAGGGTTGTTACCTGTGCAATTTCGCTCCAATGGCTGGAAGGTCCTGCTTGAGAAGTGCACGAAAAGAGAATGTTTTCCATTTCCTCCGTTGATACCGTTCCGCCCAAAAGTTCCCCTTTTTCGCGGAAAAGCATCAAGCGGTTTTGATCGTAATAATGGAAAATAAAATCAAGCCAAATCATTCCCAAACGCTCAAGCGCTGTTTGCAACGATTTTTTCTGCAATTCCAGCGGCACCGAAGAAGATTGCTGCAATGCGATAATCGCACTGGTGTTATCAGGATCCACATTTCCCAAAGCCGCATCGGTGGCGCCCATCAGATCTTTTGTGATCGAAATGGTCATATTGATCACATCCAAAAAACCGCCCTGCAAACTGCCCGGATCAATTCGGTATGCGGCATTTTCCACCGGTCCGTTCACCGCAACTGCTTCCCCGATTTCTCCCGTCCATTCATCGATAAGGTTTGAATTATATACCACCTTGGAAAACGAAACATCCATCATGTGCTTCATCACCATCGCAAACGCTTTGTTGATATAAAGCTGATTTTCGATCAGAGCGGTGGCAACCGCCTGCCCGTGATAGGAATTTTTCACCTTTTCCCAGTTCATCAGAACCACAGGATACATCTGAAGCCCCGTATCCCTTTCGGGCACAATCAGGGCGTTTTTGCAGCTTTTGCGAAAACGAACCGTTCCCTCTTTTTTATAAAGACAAATCACAAAGCTTGCCTTGGTGCCCTCGAGTTCTGTTTTTCCGAAATCTCCGCTTTGCTCAAGGGTATCGCGATCGGGCACAATTCTTTCAATCTCTTCTTCAGTGGCGCCGCTAGCACGCGCTTCCTCGCGAAGTCGGGAAACCAATTCCCTTCCCGTCAAAAGAATATAGGGCTGCTCCTCCACCGAGGAAGTATTCACATCCCCAAAAAAGACCTGCGTGCCATCCACCAAACTCGTAACAAAATCTCCCGTGAAGCCCTGTGCCGTGCGGCGGGTTGGATCCCAATACACATAAAGAAACATATCTCCCGTAATCGCCGCCTCCAAAAGCCCCTCCGTGAGAAGCATATCGATCTTATCGCGATCGAAACGATAATTGGCATAGCGGGTCAAAAGTCGGCACGCATCATCCACTCGTTTTCGCATTTTGCCGTTTTCCAAGCATCCAATGCCCTCCGCCGAAAAATGAAACGACATTTTCTGGCTCATAATGGTGGAAATAAAATAATTGATCACGCGTTTGAAGAGATTGAAAACCGGCGTTGGCAAATCTCCTTTTTCCACCCCGTGCCACTGATCTCCCCGATAAAAACGCTCGTTGCGATTCACCGTATCGTAAAGCGATATTCTGCGGTTGTATTCCCGCCCCTTTTCCAGAAGAATAAAATCCTCCGTTAGGGTTTTTCTTTCCATTTCGTTCATATTGCCTCCTTGGTTTGTTCGTTGCTCGAAGTGTATCGAGAACAAGCACTGACACACAATGACAACAAAAAAAGCGGCCCAAAAGCCGCAAATTCGAATTTTATGAAAAATTCGCTTGATTTTTTGTTTTTTGAGGTTTATACTGAACCTATAATTGTTTTGCCATTTTCTTTTTTTATCTATAACAAACCAAAATAGGAGGAGCGGCATGGACATCAAAATCTTAAGAAACTTTATTGAAATTGCCGATTCGGGCTCTCTCACCGCAGCATCCAAAAAGCTTTTCGTGGCTCAGCCCGCGCTTTCCAATCAGCTCAAAGCATTGGAAAAAGAGCTCGGAACCACCCTCATCGAGCGCAATTCCCGCCATCAAAAGCTCACCGATGCCGGTCGCCTTTTCTATGATCGCGCCAAAAGCATCATTCTTTTGGAAAACGCCATGATCAAAGAAATCTCCGATACCTGCGACGGCGAAGAGGGCTGTCTTAAAATCGCCTGCATTCAATCGGGCGAAATCAACCTCCTTCAGGAAGTGCTTCCCCTTTTCTCGAAAAACTATCCCAAAATCACCTATGAACTCCATGAAAAAGAATCGGAAGATATTCTCCGCATGCTCGAAGACGGAGTTGCCGAAATCGGCGTGGTGAGCACCCCTTGCCCCATCAGCTCCGAAATGGATGTGTTTTATATCAGCGATGAGCGCCTTGTTTGCGCCTACGATCCCGAAATCTTCTCCTTCGATACCGAGGAAAAAGAAATCTCGCTCCATAAATTGGAAGATAAACCCCTTCTCATCATCCGCCGCTATGAAGAAATGTTTAAAAGCGTTTGCGAAAAGCAGCTTTTCCATCCCAATATCCGCGGAAGAAATAAGCAGCTCACCTTAAATTTAAAATGGGCAGAAGCAGGGCTTGGCATCGCCATTGTGCCGGAAAACAGTCTTTCCTATTGCACAAAGCCCCTCTGCTATAAAATCATTTCCGATAAAGGGCTCACTACCAAGCGCGCCATTGTTACCATGAAAAACAATTTTCATTCCAAAGCCGTGAAAAACTTCCTCGCCCTTTGCCGAGAAAAACTCTGATCCAATCAAAAAACCGAAGCGAATCGCTTCGGTTTTTCTTTTTATTCCATTCTTTCTGCTTGGTCCACAAGGATCAAAAAGGTTTTGTCCCATCGGATGCAGTCCCATAAAATATCCTTGGTATAGTATTCTTCAAATTCCTCGGCGGAATCAAAATAATCCTTTTCCTTTTCGTAATAGGAGGCAAGGCCTTCTTCGTATTCCTTCTCGGAAAGCTCCACTTCCAAAAGGCGCGATGCTTGAATGCACCCCATATCCACCTTCACTCTCTCTTTGGCATCCGAAAGTGCCGTTTTTTCCATTTCCTCTTCGGTGGTATTCAAATAGGTTTTGATGTATTCTTCATAGGAAATTCCCGTGCCCTCGGCGGCAAGGCGCACCTCTTCGCGGTATTTTTCCACATACGCATCCACTTCCGCATCGGGATATTTTTTCACCGTGATTCCATCCAAAAAGGCATTCAAAACCGCCGTTGCCTTTGCCTCTTCCTTTGCGGCTAAAAGATCCTCGCGAAGCTGATCTTTAAAATCCTGCACGGTTTGAAAACCGTAGTTTTCAAAGGATTGCACAAATTCATCGGTGCACTCGGCAATGTGGTGCTGAAAAATCGCGGTAATGGTTCCTCCGCACAACACGGTTTTCCCCGCAAGCGCGCCGTAGGTGGTTTTATCGTTCGGGCAGGTATATTCAATTTCATAATATTCGCCAACCTTGCCTCCAAGCATCTCTTTGGCAAGCAAAGCCGTGGATTCCTCATAGCCGGAAAAGCCAACAATCACCGAAAGCCCTTCCTCGCCCGAATCCTTCATAACCGTGCCGTCGCAGATCATGGAATATTCCATATCCACGCGATTATACATCTCCACCACACCGTTTTCTTTTTCGGTAAATTCAGCATAAGAAAGCATCACCTCAAAAAGGGCATCTTCCACTTCCTTATCGGTGCAAACCGTGGGATCATCAAATTTTGCCTGAATCTTCTTATATTCCTTCAGATCCACATATTCGGCAAGATCATAGTCATATCGCTTCGAAGAAAATTCCGAGCAAGAAGTCAGAATCGGCAAACCGATCGCCAAAAGGCACAAAAGAGAAAAAAATCGTTTCATAAGGTTCATCCTTTTTTTAGTTGGTTTCCAAGCGATGCGCGTTTTGAGCCACCGTTAAAAGCGCCTTATCCCAAATCAAATTTTGAAACAGGCGTTCTTTGGTATAGTATTTTTCAAATTCCTCAAAAGAAGAAAATTCCTTCTCTTCCTTTTCAAAATAGCGATAAGCACCCTCTTGGTATTCCTCATCGTTCAGTTCGATCTCCTGAAGCCGCACAAGCTGGGTGAAAATCATATCGTTTTTCACCTTTTCCTCGGCAAACGCTCTTGCCTGCAAAGAAAATTCTTCCTCGCTCAGCTCCATATAAATCGAAATAAAATCGGGAAAGCTCACCTCAAAACCCGCCGCCATCTCCTCATAATACGAGCGATACACCGCCATATAATCGGAAAGCTCTTTTTCGGGATAGGAAAGCACCTTCGCATCCTTTAAAAGCGCAAGCCAAACCGCCTCGATGCGGGCGTATTCCTTTTCCTCCAGAATATCGCCTCTCACCGATTCGCGCAACTCCTGCACCGTATTCAATTCGTGCCCTTCAAGAGTCTGCACAAACGTATCGATCAGTTCGGGAATGGTTTGCTGATACACCGCCTTCACCGTGGCAAAAAGCTTCACTGTTTTCCCCGTAAGCTCCTCTTCAATCACCGCATCGGGATAGCGATATTCCACACTTCTGGTCTCCCCCACTCGGGCGCCCATCAAGGTTTCGCCCAAAAGCGTTTCCATGGGGTTATCTGTTTCCATTCCGATCACAAGCTCGTAATCGCTCTTGGAATAATCCTCCATTGTTTTTCCGTTCCACATAATGGAAAAATCAATGCGCACCTTGTTATAGCGCTCTGCAGCGCCGCTTTTTTCCTCAAAGGTCGCGTGGCGCAGCAAAATCTGAAAAACCGCCGCATCCACTTCCTTATCGGTGCAAACCGAAGGATCTTCAAAGGCCGCTTGAATCGAGAAAATATCCCCCAAAAGAAGATATTCCGAAAGGTCATAATCATAGGGAATTTCTTCCTTCTGATCTTCCTTTTCTGGCTTTGTTTTGATCTTTTGATGCCTGGATGCGCTCCCCGAAAGAAAAACAAAAAGAACACAAAAGGCACCTGCAAGAATTCTCTTTAAAATCTTCATCATTCCATCATCGCGGCATTGTGATATAAAAATTCCGCCACCGAAGCGCTCAGCACTTGATTTTCAAAATAATCCGCGCCGTAAATATCAATGTAATCCACAATCAAAGATTTTGCATTTCCGTAAGAAGCACCTTGGTTCTCATAAATGCCCAAAATATATGCTTCCAACTGTTCATCGGTGCACGAGATTTTCTCTTTTTGTGCAATGAGTTTGATCATCAAACTCACCTCCACCGATTCTTTTGCATATTTTTCACTTTCCTGTTTGAATTCATCATAACTCATGCCAAGCTCTTCTTCGCAGAATTTTTCCCAGGAAGTTTCCTCGCCCATATACTGAGCATAGTAATTTGCAAAGTGATCGCGATAATGCTGCATCTCTTTTTCGGGATATTCGATCACGCGGCTGTTTGCCACCACTTGATTCTGCAAATACGTTGTAATATAAGAATACGCGCGGCTCTTTTGCTCGGCTTCCAGATCTTTTTTCAAATCTGCCTTCGCCTCTTCCACGGTTTTAAACGAGGTGCTGTAAATTTCATTGATCACCTCCACCGTAAGCTCGGGAATCGCGGGGCGCTGCACTTTTTTCACCGTAACATAAAAAGTTACCGCCTTGCCCGCCACATCTTTTCCCGCATAATACGGCGAAAAAGAAAGATCCAACCGCACTTCTTTTCCGATTTCCTTTCCGATCAAGCCCTCTTCAAAGCCCGCAATATAGCTTCCGCTTCCAATCAAAAGTTCCTGATCGGCGGCGGTGGCATTTTTTTCCTCCACCCCGTCAATGATTCCCTTGTAATCAATGGTAACCATATCAAATTTCTGCACCGCGCCTTCCGTGAAGGTGGTGTATTGATTGTCGGAAACTTTCGCGGCAATCAAAAGCGTGGTCAAATAATCGGAAACCCTCTCATCGCTCACGCTCTCCTCAATCAAAGCATCCTTCGGGAAGCGAAGTCCTTTGTATTCGCAAAGATCAAAATATACCGAAAAATCTTCGTAGGAAAAGGTGGTTTTGTCGGCATATTTTCCTTCGCGGTATTCCTTGATAAAATCAAGCACCGCTTTTTTATTTGCAGCCGTCTTTTCTTTTTCAGAAAGTTCCACCGTGGTAGTTTCGTTTGTTTTGGTTTCCTCTTTTTGGCTTTCGCAGGAAAGCGCCGAAAGAAGCATCAGCATCGCCAAAACAAGCGAAAAAACTTTGCAAATCCGTTTCATTCTTTTACTCCTTTGCCGCCGCTTTTTTCGCGGCAGTAAGTGTGTTTTTCAAAAGCAAGGTAATGGTCATCGGGCCAACTCCGCCGGGCACGGGCGTGATATAAGAGGCCTTCTTTTCCACCGCGGCAAAATCCACATCGCCGCAAAGTCCGTTTTCATCGCGGTTCATTCCCACATCGATCACCACCGCACCGGTTTTCACCATCTTATCCGTAACAAACTTCGCCTTCCCCACCGCGGCCACCAAAATATCGGCATCGCGGCAAATTTCGGCAAGTTTTTCCGTGCGGGAGTGGCAAATGGTTACCGTTGCATTTTGGTGCAAAAGAAGCATCGCCATCGGTTTTCCAACAATGTTGCTTCTTCCGATCACCACCGCTCTTTTGCCGGCCACGGGAATCTCATATTCCGCCAAAAGCTCCATAATCCCCGCAGGAGTACAGGGCACAAAATCAAAATCCCCCGTCATAATTCTGCCAACATTTTCAAAACCAAAAGCATCCACATCTTTTTCGGGCGAGATTCTTGCGATCACTTTCTTATCGTCAATCTGCTTCGGCACGGGAAGCTGAACCAAAATCCCGTGAATGGTGGCATCTTCATTCAAGGTATCGATCAAAGAAAGCAGTTCTTCCTCGGTTGTTTCGGCAGGAAGACGGTATTCCTTCGATACAAAGCCAACCTCTTCGCAGGCCTTTTTCTTATTTCTCACATAAATCGCAGAAGCGGGATCATCGCCCACCAAAATCACCGCAAGACCGGGGCATACCCCTGTTTTTTCCACAAGTTCGATGGTTTCCCTTTTGATTTTTTCGCGAACTTTCTTCGAGGTTAATTTTCCGTCGATCAAAATAGCCATATCATTCGTTCTCTTTCTTTTCTTCCGTTTCGGATTTCTTTGTTCTCACAAACGCCTTTTTTATGTTCGAAATTTTTTTCTTCACCGAAATCTTTTCGTTCGGTGCAGCTTCGGCGGCTTCTTCCGTTTCGGTTTCAAGAGCGGGCTTATTCTGATCAAAAAGATATAAAATCATAAAAAGCGCAATTCCGAGCAGCGCCGAAAATACTCCGATGCACTGCGATAAACGAAGAGAGCCCACCATCAAAGAGTCGGATCGAAGCCCTTCCACAAGAACCCTTCCGATTCCATACCAAACCAAATAGAAGCAAAATACCTGCCCGTGAATCTTCTTGAATCGATATACCACAAACATCGCAAGCCCAAATCCCGCAAAGGTCAGAATCGATTCATAAAGAAACGTCGGGTGCACAAGAGGACCGTTTCCGATTTTCATTCCCCAAAACAGGGCTTTTTCCATCGGTTCTCCATAGGCCTCGCCATTCACAAAATTCCCCCAACGGCCAATCGATTGCGCCAAAAGAACGCCCGGCACCACCGCATCCAATACCTTCAAGGGATTGTGCTTTTTGATTTTTGCGGCAATCAAAATCGTAATCGCCCCTGCAATCACACCGCCGTAAATGGCAAGTCCGCCTTCCCAAACCGCAATCATTTCCGCAAAGGAATCATAAAGATCGGGTCGCGCCATCACATACATCGCGCGCGCACCGATCACCCCGATCGGAATGGCAAGCAAGAAATAATCCAGGAAGGAATCCATCAAAAATCCTTCTTTTTTCACCGCATTTCTTAAAATCACCGCGCATGCCAGAATCATGGCAAAGCAAATGATCACACCATACCAAGCAATCGAAAATTTTCCAAAAAGATCTTCCACCAAAAATTTCTTCAGTTCCCAAGGCCCAAGCCCCATTTGCGGAAACGAAACCGTGGTGGTAGACGAAGCAAATATCATCATTTTTCCTCCTTTTTCGGCTTCACAACCGAAAGCACCGTCTGACCGGGTCGGTAAGAAGCGCGGATTCTGTTTTCAATGTCTTCATAGGAAACCGATGCCACCGTATCGGGATAAAGAAGCATATCCGTACCGGAAAAAGCAAAATCCATAAAGTTTTCCGCAATTTCCGTGGTGGAATTCCAATCTTGCACCGCGCGGGAATACACCGCCCTGCGACTGCGCTCAAATGCTTCCTTCGAAATGAGTTTTTCCGCGTTTTTCACCGTATCCTTCACGGCCTTATATACCGATTCGGGTCGCGGACTTTCTCCATAGATCAAAAGATAGCCGTAGCTTGCGGAAAGATTGTATTCAAGCGAAAATTTATCGCCGATCAATCCCTTTTCATAAAGCGTGTTGTAAAGCTCACCCGATTTTCCGAAAAGCATATCCGAAAGAATCTCGTGCTCTGCCTGTTGCTTTAAAATCTCTTCGGATTTTCTTCTCTTTTTCAGATCCCGCTCCTTCATTCCAATCGCAAAAAGAGGGGTTCCAACAGGAAATTCCTTCACCACCTTCTTTTTGTTCACCCTCTTCGGTTCGGAAGGAAATTTAGTTTGAATACGAAGCGGCTCGCTTTGTTTTAGGGTTTCATCCAGCACCTTCTTCACCTTGGCCTTATCCCAAGGTCCGCAAAGCACCAGAAGCATATTGTTTAAATTGTAAAAGGTGTTGTAGCAGCGGTAAAGAATATCGCTTGTAATATGGGAAATGGTTTCCTCGGTTCCTGCAATATCCACCTTCACATTGTGGTTCACAAACAGCGCATCCAAAAGCCCGTAATAAAGCTGATGAAACGGCTCATCGTGCCCCATGCGGATTTCCTGACCGATAATCCCCATTTCCTTTTGCACCGTTTCTTCGGTAAAATAGGGCTCGGAAACAAATTTCAAAAGCACTTTTAAATTTTCATAATAATGATCGGTGGCAGAAAATAAATACGCGGTCATTTCCGTGGAGGTAAAAGCATTACAACTTGCGCCCAAAGCGGCAAAATGCGAAAAGGTATCGCTTCCGTCTTCGTTTTCAAAAAGCTTGTGCTCCAAAAAATGCGCGATCCCGTCGGGAACAGTAATAAAATCCTCATCGCGATCGGTTTTAAAAGTGCGATGCACCGAACCGTACTGCGTGCCGAATAAAGCAAATGCCTTTTTGTGATTTTTCGGCACAATCACAACCTTCAGTCCCGATTCGTGCTTTCCCTCTTCATACTTTTCGCCCAATCGGGCGTTTTCTTTGGTGTAAAAGCGCATCAGTTTTCCTCCTTTCGGGTCAGAGTATAAACCGTATCCAGCGTGATGTTTTTCGAAACCTTCACCACGTCTTCTTTTGTCAAAGCCAAAAGTTCTCCAATGATTTCATTCGGGGTTAAAATTTCTCCCGTGAGCACGCGAGGCAAATACCAATCCGATAAAACCGCAGGATTATCGGAAAGCCCTCTCAAGGAATGGATCAAAGCCCCTCTGGCATTTTCAAGTTCTTCGTCGGTAATATTCCCCTCTTCGATCTCTTTCATCTGATGAAGGGCTTCCTTGATGGCAACCTCGCGATTTTCGGGCGCAATTCCCGCATAAATCAGCATCATTCCCTTCAAAGCATCGGGAGAGGAGGATACCGAATAGCAAAGACTCATCTTCTCTCTCAAAACACAAAAAAGCTTCGATGTGAGCGATCCGCCAAGCACCGAATTATAAAGAGAAAAGGCGCGCCAAGAAGAATCATAAATCGTGCAAGCAGTGCGAAATCCCATCACAAGATGCGCCTGCGTAACATCCATTTTTTCGGTTACTTCCTTCGTGCTTCTTGCTTTTGTGCGAATCGAAATCGCAGGCAAAGAAGAAAACTCTCTTTCTCGGGAAGCAAAAATCTTTTTCACCTTTTCTTCCACCGCCGTCTGATGAAATCTTCCAACAAAGAAAATTTCAATCTGCGCGGTCTTGATCAGTTCTTGATAGTAAGAATAAAGCTCTGCGGGAGTGATTTTCTTAATCTCGGCCTTGGTGCCCAGCGCGCAGGTGCTATAGGGCTCAAGTCGGCACATATGATCAATCATACGCCCCCTTGCATATCTTGCCTTGTGATTGATCATGGAATCAATCTCAAGAAGCGCAAGTTTTTTCTCTCCCAAAACAAAATCTTCCTCAAATCCGCCGTTTTTCACGAGCGGGCGGAAAATCACTTCTTCCAAAAGTTCCATTCCGTTTGCCGAAATATCCTCATAGTCAAAGGCAAAGGCATCGTCAAGAAGCGAAAGCGAAAGCGAAAGCGCGTGCCATTCGCCCACTTTCATCGTGTCGGAAGAAAGCGAGGCATCATAAAGATCGTCAAGCGCGCGATTGAGCTTTGTCTGACTCGGATATTTCTCGCTCCCCCTCGTCAAAACGCGAGAAAGCAGGGTGTTGTAGGAAGCGGTTTTCTTATTGAGCGGGGTAACAAAATAAAACGTAATATAATTGGTTTTAAAACTTTCGTTCGGGATCAGATTCAAATTCACTCCGGGCAAAAGTTCACTGCGGATCGGTTTCTCTTGATTCATTCTTCTTTCCTTTCCGATTTCGAGAATAAGCCAAACATATATTTATTATACTACATTCGGCGAAACTTTTCAAACATTTTCTAATATTAAAGCATAAATATTGATGCAAAATGAATCAAACCCTTTATTTTCTTTCCAAAGATTTGAAAAATTGATAATTTTTTTATCTTTTTTAAGGAATCCCTTGCATAAATCATAATATTTTAGTATAATAAATTTGAATTTGAATAAAATTTCAGAAAGGAATCAAATCATGACCACCAACGCAACTGTACTCAAGTGGATCGAAGAGATGAAAGCTCTCTTAAATCCCGACAAAATCGAGTGGATCACCGGCGAAGAAGCTCAGCTCGAAGCGCTCCGCGAAGAAGCTTGTGCTTCCGGCGAACTGCTCAAACTCAATGAAGAAAAACTCCCCGGCTGCTACCTCCACAGAACCAAACAAAACGACGTAGCCCGCGTGGAAGACAGAACCTTCATCTGCACTTCCGTGAAGGAAGATGCAGGCCCCACCAACAACTGGTGCGCTCCTGCAGAAATGTATGAAAAGCTCTACAACATCGCTCGCGGCACCTATCAGGGAAGAACCATGTATGTAATTCCCTTCTCCATGGGCCCGATCGGTTCTCCTCTTGCCAAAGTCGGCATCGAAATCACCGATTCTATCTATGTTGTTCTCAACATGGCAATCATGACCCGTGTTGGCACTAAAGTTCTCGAAGTTCTCGGCGATTCCAACGACTGGGTTCGCGGTCTCCACGCAAAATGCGATGTTGATCCCGAAAACAGATACATCTGCCAGTTCCCCGAAGACAACACCATCATCTCCGTAAACTCTGCTTACGGCGGAAACGTTCTTCTCGGCAAAAAGTGCTTCGCACTCCGTATCGCTTCTTACCAGGGTTGGAAAGAAGGCTGGATGGCAGAACACATGCTCATCCTCGGCATCGAAAATCCCCAGGGCGAAGTGAAATACGTTGCAGCTGCATTCCCCTCCGCTTGCGGCAAAACCAACCTCGCAATGCTCATTCCTCCGGAATATCTCCGCAAGAAGGGCTATAAGGTTTGGACCGTTGGCGACGATATTGCATGGATGCGCATCGGTGCTGATGGCCGTCTGTATGCCATCAACCCCGAAAACGGCTTCTTCGGTGTTGCCCCCGGTACCAACGAAAAGTCCAACTTCAATGCACTCGCTTCCACCAAGAAGAATACCATCTTCACCAACGTTGCTCTCGATCTGAACGACAACACTGTTTGGTGGGAAGGTCTCAACAAGAATCTCCCCGAAAACGCAATCGATTGGAAAGGCAATGCTTGGAATCCCTCCAAGTTTGATAAAGCCGATAAATCCACTTGCGCTGCTCACCCCAACTCCCGTTTCACCGCTCCCGCTGCAAACTGCCCCTGCATTTCGGAAGAATTCGATAAGGGCGCAGGCGTGCCGATTTCCGCCATCATCTTCGGTGGTAGAAGAGCAAAACTCGCTCCTCTGGTATATCAGTCCAAGGATTGGAAAAACGGCGTGTTCGTAGGTGCAACCATGGCATCCGAAACCACCGCTGCCGCTGCCGGCGCTGTTGGTGTGGTTCGTCACGACCCGATGGCAATGCTTCCCTTCTGCGGCTATAATATGGGCGATTACTTCCAGCACTGGCTCGAAATGGGCGAAAAGCTTGGCGACAAAGCTCCCAAGATCTTCAATGTTAACTGGTTCCGCACCGACGACGAAGGCAACTTCGTATGGCCCGGATTCGGCGACAACATGAGAGTTCTCAACTGGATCATCGATCGTTGCGACGGCAAAGCAGATGCTTCCGAAACCGCAATCGGTTATATCCCCAGACCCGAAGACATCGATCTTACCGATCTGGATATGGACATCGAGGTTCTCAAATCCATTCTCACCGTTGATAAAGACGCTTGGAATGAATATGCCGCCGATGTGGAAGAATACTTCAAGAAATTTGATCGTCTTCCCGCAGAACTCAAAGTTCAGCTCGAAAACCTCAAAAACGGCCTGAAGTAATTCAAAATTTAAAATCAAAACCGACCGCTTCTGCGGTCGGTTTTTCTTTTCCCCTATTATCAAAAGCACTTGTGT
>JAZOVP010000063.1:0-1084 GCA_045658765.1 Eubacteriales bacterium
TAGGGCGCGCCTCTTTCATTTCGGCAGCAGGGATTGCGGCTTTTCGCTCTGCAAAATTCATTGCAAACTCATCAAGGAACCGCTCCCCATCCTTCCCAACATAAGAGAGCAAAACTAAAGATTGACCTAAAAGTTTTTGATAATACGCATATAAGGATTCTGCATCAAAAGAACGAAGGGTTTCCAAATCCCCCATCTGATCGATGCCATACGCCTCACCGGCACACATCAACTCTTTGCACCGATTCAAAGAATATATCCGCTTATCATTAAATTGCGCCGCAATTCGATCCTCTTGATTCTTCTTTTCTTGGGCGACATAAGCCTTTGAAAAGCCTCCTTCTTCCAATAGCGGAGCAAAAAGAAGTTCT
The DNA here is from genome assembly GCA_045658765.1 of Eubacteriales bacterium. Classification (GTDB taxonomy): domain Bacteria; phylum Bacillota; class Clostridia; order Oscillospirales; family SIG627; genus RGIG5579. The sequence goes on from JAZOVP010000063.1 coordinate 372, forward strand.
CGGATCAAATAAACCGCCGCTTCGTGAAGATCCTCGCCATCAATTGCGTATCGATTGTCCAAATAACTGATGGCGATACTCAAAATCTCCATTTCGCCGATCTTAGATGCATTCAGCGTAAGCGAAGCACCATAATTTTTCGCCAAATACTTGCTGATCAAATCCATCTGCGGAAGCGCCTTGCAGCCACGCCCTAAGACGCCGGCAAGCAGCGACATTCCGGTCGCATTTTCCAATGTAAGCGGCAAGACCAGTCCAACCGAGAAAAAGTTACTCTTAAATCGATCCGTTATTCCATAATTGCAAACCACGCCGCTTTTCGGCGAATGACAATAAAACTCCATGAATTGCTCCTTAAAATATAACTATTTATAGTTTAACACATAATTATTAAAAATAAAAGAAAAATCACGAACAAACTGCAAGAAAATACTGTTCAATTCCATTTTTGATATTATGAGCAAAAATTTCAGCCGTATCCTCAGCGCAAAGTGTCTCATATTCCAACGGATTGCATATGTAGCCCGCTTCAATCAACGCCGCGGGGCAACGGATTTGCCTGCAAACCCGCAAACTTTGCTTTCGAACAGGAACCGCGGCACCTTCTCCCAATCCTTTCCAAAGCTCCTTTGCCAAGGAATTGGCTAACTGTTCCGAATGAGGCATGGAATAAAGAACAAGGCCGCCCGAAACCGCATTATAATCCGAAGCTT
>JAZOVP010000064.1:0-1594 GCA_045658765.1 Eubacteriales bacterium
TTTTTTTTGCTTTTTATTTCCTAAAATCTTACCTAAAAATCTCTCCTCTTTTTTGTGCACTTTGCTCCTTCCGAAAAAATCATTTTTATTTTCCAAATTTTCACCGCATTCCGATAAAAGATCCACCGTTTTTTCAAAAAACATTTTCCATCTCGATTCAACCTCTTTTTTCCACCCGCGAACGAAATCGCTTTCCTTCCTCAAAATCTCTTTTTTATTTCGATTCCCCCTCTGATTTTCATCGAAATCTAATAAAAATAGGCCCCGCGCCTTTTTCCAAGCGCCCCAAGAATATGATACCGCTCTTCCTCAAAAATCCTTGTCGAATCCCGCCCCCCGAACCAACACCGCCTCAAAACATATCGTTCCTAATAAACCCAAAGTTTTCTTTGCCTACTTTCTTACCCAAAAGAAAGTAGTTTTTCAAAAGTATCCTTGGTTACCATTCCCGCACAACAAAAAAAGAGTTCGACTTTTGTCGAACTCTTTTCGATAAAATTTGCCCTCTTATTCAGCTTTTGCTTCTTCAGCAGCAGCTTCTGCGGGTGCTTCTTCTGCAGGAGCTTCGGTAGCTTCCTCAGCGGGAGCTTCGATCTTTTCTTCCTCTGCCTTTTCTTCCTTAGCGGGAGCGGCTTTCTTGGAAGTGCTCTTCTTTGCAGCAGCTTTCTTTGCAGGCTTGTTTTCTTCTTTTTCTTCGCTTACCAGTTCAATGATTGCCATTTCAGCAGCGTCTCCGCGGCGGGGGCCGGTGAGAATCACTCTGGTGTAACCACCGTTTCTTCCTTCATAGGAAGGAGCGATCACATCAAACAGCTTCTTGACAACATCTTCCTTGGTAATAAAGGAAAGTGCCTGTCTTCTGGATGCAAGAGTGTTTTTCTTGCCCAGAGTAATCATTTTTTCAGCAAGACTCTGAACTTCCTTTGCGCGGGTTGCGGTGGTTTCCAGTCTGCCCTTTTCGAGCAAGAAGGTTACCTGGCCGCGGAGCATAGAAAGTCTATGGTCAGTCTTTCTGCCAAGTTTACGCATTTTGTGTTTCCTCCTGATAGTATTGAAACGAAATCAGTCTTCTTCCTTCTTGAGCTCAAAGCCCAAAGACTGAAGCTTCTGAACGACTTCTTCCAAAGATTTCTTTCCGAGGTTTCTGACTTTGATCATATCCTCCTCGGTACGATTGATCAGATCTTCAACGGTGTTGATGCCGGCGCGCTTCAAGCAGTTGAAAGCACGAACAGACATATCAAGCTCCTCAATGGTCATCTCAAGGGTCTTTTCTTTCACCACTTCATCTCTGTCTTTCATCACGTCGAGGTTCTTTGCCTCGTCGGAAAGATCAACAAAGAGGTTCAGGTGCTCATTGAGAATCTTGGCTGCAAGAGAAATTGCTTCCTTTGCAGTGATGGTACCGTCGGTTTCTACTTCCAGAGTGAGCTTATCGAATTCCATGCGGTCGCCAACTCTTGCATTGTCTACCTTGAAGTTTACCTTCTTTGCGGGAGAAAAGATCGAGTCGGTATAAATGGTGCCGATGGAAGGAGTTCCCTGCGCTTTGTTGCGCTCAGCGGAAACATAGCCCCTGCCGGTTTCAAAGGTG
>JAZOVP010000065.1:0-1899 GCA_045658765.1 Eubacteriales bacterium
AGTATAGCAAAAAGGTTGCACCCAATTTGGTACATTGTTCTCTTTATCATAGCAAAACAAAAAAACGAAAGTCAACTATTTTAGAAAAGTTTGTTAATCTTTCCAGCGAAGGTTTTACAATAGTAGACAAACTTTTTTTGTTGTGATAAAATGAAAAAAATGCGTTCGAGGTGTTTTTATGCTCTATTTATCAAAGTCAAAATATTGTGGGTTGTGGCAATGCCCTAAAATTGCATGGCTGAGAAAATTTAAGCCCGAGGAGTTGAAAATTGACGGCTCTACCGCCTCTCGTATGGAAGCGGGAAACGTAGTGGGCGATCTTGCTATGGGTCTTTTTGGAGATTTTGTTGAGGTTACTTCTTATGGCAAAGACAACGTGTTGGATTTATCCAAAATGATAGCCAAAACAAAGCTCGAAATGGAAAAAGGTACTCCCATTATTTGCGAGGCATCTTTTGACTATAACGGGCTTTACTGCGCTGTGGATATTCTGAAAAAAGAAGGAAATGGCTGGGCGATTTACGAAGTGAAAAGTTCGACCCACGACGATAAAGACATATATCTTGCCGATATTGCTTATCAAAAATACGTTCTTGAAAATTGCGGTGTTACGGTTACGGGAACAAATCTGATTGTTTTGAATAGTGATTACGTATTCGACGGAACTTTGGACATTCAAAATCTTTTTAAGATTACAGACGTTTCCGATTCTACCCGCTGCGAGGAATTTAATATCAAAGCAAATCTTGCCATTGCGGAAAGATTGCTGCAATCAAGCGAAGAACCTGATATTGATCTTCATGAAGGGTGCAAAAAGCCCTATCTTTGCGGCTTTTGGAAATATTGCTCTGCACATTTGCCATCTCCCTCCGTCTTTGATTTATACCGCCTTCCTTTTAAAAAGAAAATCGAATATTATCGAAAAGGGAAATCCTCGTACAGCGAACTTTTTTTAGATTCCTCCATTACCAATGCAAAACAGCTTCGTCAGATTACCCATTTTCTGAATGATGAAAAAGATTATATTGACCGTGCGGGGATTTCTAAATTTCTATCAACGCTATCTTATCCCATTTATTTTTTGGATTTTGAAACCATACAGCCCGTGATTCCGGAGCACGTGGGAACAACGCCCTATACCCAAATTCCATTCCAGTATTCTCTCCATTATATCGAGAGGGAAGGCGGAGAACTCAAGCACAAGGAATTTCTTGCAGAATCGGGAACCGATCCGCGCCGAGCCTTGGCGGAATCCCTTTGCCGAGATATTCCTCAAAACGTTTGTGTTACTGCATATAACAAAGCATTTGAATGTACGAGAATCAAGGAACTTGCTGAAATCTTCCCCGATCTTGCAGATCATTTGATGAATATTGAAGAAAACATCAAAGATCTTTTGGTACCTTTCCAAAGCGGATATTATTACAACAAAGCCATGGGCGGCTCTTTTTCCATTAAGAGTGTTTTGCCGGCTCTCTTCCCCGATGATCCCGCGCTTGATTATCATAACCTAGAACAAATCCACAACGGCGGCGAAGCCATGAGCATCTTCCCGAAGATGAAAGATATGTGTCCCGAAGAAAAGGAAAAAACTCGCAAAAATCTCTTAAAATATTGCGAACTGGACACCTTTGCCATGGTAAAAATCTGGGAGAGATTGAAAGAGGCTGAGGAATAAAGAAAGGATTACTTATGAATAAAGATAAGGGAAATAAAGTTATTATTCTAAACAAAGCTTTTACGGGTGCCTACACTGAAAAAGAAGGCAATATTGCTCATGAAATCATCGATATGTTTCTTACCGATGGTGATGAAAAGGGGGAGAACAGAAAGCATTTTTTCTATAACAATCCACACGGACAATGCCCGACGGGAATTTATGGCGCAGCTGATCTAGAA
>JAZOVP010000066.1:0-9215 GCA_045658765.1 Eubacteriales bacterium
CGTTAGTTTAGCAAGATCAAGGAAACCATGAGTATGGTTACCTTAGATACGTTGAGGAAAATGATGTGGTGTTTTTTACTTCTTACATTTTTAATCTTACTTCAAAGAAATTTTGATATGGATTTACCTTTTTGTAATGTAGGCATTGCGCGCTAAATTTGTAGGTTGATTGCTCCAAGAGGCAGACACAGTTTTAATAATACAGGATTGCCAAGGAATGTGATTGTAACTTTTGTTTGGGCAGTAATGCGCATCACCCGAATTCTTTAGTAAAGCAAACAAGATATTCGAAAAGGTAGTTACGCTGCTTGAGTTAATTGAAGAGGATAAGTTTATATTAAAATAGTTCTGAAGAATGTATTTGGTAAAGAAAATCGCCTATTTACATCGGTTCCATTTTGAGTGTCGGTGCAAAAAAAGAACGAAGCAATCGCTTCGTTCTTTTTTGTGTTTGTGTGCGCAAGCATATCTTGCGCCTCCTCGGCTTTTGTGCTATACTACCACATACCACAACAAAAATAAGGAGACGATTTTTCGTGAGGGAAGCAAAAAAAGCAAGCGTTATTGGTGCGACTTGTATATTCACATATATTGTGAGTTATTATTTAAGACATATTTTAAGTGTTTTAACCCCAACCTTGCTTTCGACCGGCGATTTTACAGTTGAACATATTGCGAATCTTTCCTCAACGTATATGCTTTTATATGCAGCAGGTCAACTTGTAAACGGTTTTTTGGGAGACATTTTCTCACCTAAAAATATGGTGAGTATGGGTCTGTTTGTTTCAGGTGGTTCTTTTATGGTTTTCCCGTTTATAGAGGTGGAAATCCTGCAAATGATTTGTTTTGCAGGTTTTGGCTTCGGGCTCTCTATGCTGCGCGGTCCTCTGATGAAAATCATTTCAGAAAACACACGTCCAAATCATGCTCGTCTTATTTGCGTTTTCTTTTCGTTTTCATCTTTTGTGGGTCCGCTGGTTGCAAGCGCCTTTGCCCTGATCAAAGGATGGAATCTAGCTTTTATCTTTGCCGGTGGTGTGGCTGTTGTGCTCGGATTTTTGGCACATATCGTGTTTTCTGTTATGGAAGCAAAAGGATTTATAAGCTATATAAAAACTGAAGTTAAAGGAATTTCCTCTATTCTTGCAGTTTTTAAAATCGAAAATATAGTATTTTATATCGTGGTTGCTTGCCTTGTTGAAATATCTGCGGCATCCATTAGTCAGTGGTTGACAACATTTTTAACAGTGCCGCTTGGCTTCTCCAAAGAAAACGCTAATTTGCTTTATTCGGGAATTTCAATTTGCCGTTCATTTATGCCTTTTGTTGCACTTGCTATTTTCCGTGTGATTAAGGAACAGGATATTCCAATGATGAGAGTAACCTTTTCGATCAGCGCCGTTATGTTTGCTTTGTTGATTGTGGCGCCAAACAGATGGGTTGGAATCGCTTTTTTGGCGGTTGCGCTGATGTCTATGTCGTGCACTTCGGCATTGCTTTGGAGCATTTATATACCAAGTCTTGGCAAAACCGGCAGGGTTTCAAGTGTTAATGGTGTGCTGGATTGCATAGGATATATCGCCGCGGCCGGCGCAAATTTGCTTTTTGCCAATGTTATGAGCAATGTTGGCTGGAATACAGTATATATTTTGTGGGCTTCAATGGGCGTGATCGGCCTTATCACAACCTTTGTTTTTCATGGAAAAGAACAAAAGAGCAACTCTCCGGTTTAAGAAATCAGGTTTCCCAAAATTCTTTTTTGCCGAGAAAATGCCTCATTCAAAAATAAATATGCACTCAAAACCGAGCGATTTTCGCTCGGTTTTTTGTTGAAAAGAGCAGTTTTTTGAGAATTATTATTTTTTCTTGCAATCTATAAGAATTTGTGTTATAATCAATTCATTATTTTTATAGCACGGTTTTTTAGTGCAGAAAGGTAAAAAAATATGGACGGAAATACAATCCAAATTTTGATTTCGATGATCCTTTATATGGCAGTCGTAATCGGAATCGGTGTGATTTACGCGAAACGCGCAAATAAAAACTCCGAGGAATACTTCCTTGGAGGTCGCTCCCTCGGCCCTTGGGTTACTGCAATGAGCGCCGAAGCTTCCGATATGAGCGGATGGCTTTTGATGGGTCTTCCCGGTGTTGCTTATTGGTGTGGTCTTGCCGATGCCGCTTGGACCGCGATCGGCCTTGCAGTGGGCACTTATATCAACTGGCTTCTGGTTTCCAAACGCCTTAGAAGATATAGTGTTCGTGCAAATAATTCGATCACTCTGCCCGAATTTTTCTCCAATCGTTTCAGAGAAAAAAATAAAACCATCATGCTCCTTTCGGGCGCTTTCATTTTGATCTTCTTCACGGTATATGCATCCAGCTGTTTTGTTACTTGCGGCAAGCTCTTTTCCACCTTGTTTGGTGCACCTTATGTTGCGATGCTCATTGTTGGTGCGGTTTTTGTGCTTCTTTATACCTTGCTCGGCGGATTCCTTGCTGAAAGTGTTTCCGATTTCATGCAGGCGATTGTGATGATCACGGCGCTCGTGGTGATTGTTGCCATTTCCACCGTGAATGCAGGCGGTGTTGCCGCTGTTGTGGAGAATGCAAAAGAAATCCCCGGATTCCTTGAATTCTTTGGTATGGCAAGCCCTGAGCTGAATGCCGAAGGTCAGCAGATTGTGGAGGCAGGGAAGCCCTTGTTTGGTTCTGCCGCTCCCTATGGTATTCTCACCGTTTGTTCCACCCTTGCTTGGGGTCTTGGCTATTTTGGTATGCCTCAGGTTCTCCTTCGCTTTATGGCAATTCGCAAGGAAGAAGAACTCAAGCGTTCCCGTCGCATTGCAACCGTTTGGGTTGTGATTTCCCTTGCAGTGGCTGTGTTTATCGGTATTGTGGGTCGTAAATGGTTCCCGATCGAGCATCTCACTGCATCTTCCGCAGAAAGCATCTTTATCACCTTGGCAACCAGCTCCTTGCCCGCCATTTTGGCAGGTTTTGTGATGGCAGGAATCTTGGCGGCCACGATCAGCTCTTCCGATTCTTATCTTCTTATTGCCGCATCCGCATTTTCCAAAAATATCTTCCAAGGCATTTTCAAGAAAAATGCAACCGATAAGCAGGTAATGAGAGTTTCCCGTATCACCCTTTTGGCGCTCACCCTGATTGGCGTTTTGATTGCACTGGATGAAAATAGCGTGATCTTCCAGATTGTGTCTTTTGCTTGGGCGGGCTTTGGTGCTACTTTCGGACCTTTGATGCTCTTCTCCCTTTTCTGGAAGAGAATCAACAAGCCGGGCGCGATTGCAGGTATGATCAGCGGTGCCGGCATGGTATTCCTTTGGAAACTTGTTATCAAACCGATGGGCGGAGTTTTCGGTATTTATGAACTTCTTCCCGCATTTATCTTCTCTTCCATCTGCATTGTGGTGGTTTCCTTGCTCACCAAGGCACCCTCGGCAGAAATTCAGGAAGATTTCGAAGCAGTTCGCTCCAAGACTGTGCTTCAGTAAAGGAAAAAAAGAACGAAGCAATCGCTTCGTTCTTTTTTGTTTTTAATTGCCCCTTGCGCCTGAATTTGTGATATGCTATAATTCTTTCGAGGTGAAACTATGAATCAAAAAAAACAAATCCTGCAGGCACTCAAATTCACTTTGTTTTCCATTTCTGCAGGCATCATTCAAATCGCATCGTTTGCTCTTCTTGAGATTTTTATCCACGATTATTGGATCCCGTATCTTGCTTCGCTTGTGCTTTCTATTCTTTGGAATTTTACCCTCAATCGCCGCTATACCTTCAAATCTGCGGCAAATATTCCGGTGGCGATGGCAAAGGTTTTTGCTTTTTATCTCGTTTTCACCCCGCTCTCCACTTATCTGGGAGATCGCGTGGAAGCGCTTGGAGTGAATGATTTTATCATTCTGATTGCCACGATGCTCTGCAATTTTGTTTTGGAATTTTTGTTTTGCAAATTTGTGGTTTATCGCGGCAAGGAAGACACCTTAAATCAATAAAAAAACAATCAAAAGGGCTTCTTAGGAAGCCCTTTTGATTGTTTTCAATTTGAAAATATCACCGATTGACTTGCCAATAAAAATGGTGTAAAATAAAGTAAGGGTTCAGGATGAAGCCCGAAATTCAGAGTCGAAAATTTCGACCGATTATGAAAAGGAGATTCAAATGATTGTACTTATTGTTTTAGCCCTTGTGTTTTGGTTTATTATTGCCAATGCAAAGATTGTGCCCCAAGCGCACGAATATGTGATTGAATTTCTCGGCAAGTATAAAACCACTTGGTCTGCCGGTTTTCATATCAAGCTTCCCATTTTGGAAAGAATTTCAAAGAAAGTAACCTTAAAAGAGCAAGTGCTTGATTCTCCCCCTCAGCCCGTTATCACCAAGGATAATGTTACCATGCAAATCGATACCGTGATCTATTATGCGGTATACGATGCTAAGCTTTATGCCTATGGCGCGGTGAATCCCATTTCCGCGCTTTCGAATCTTGCCGCCACCACTCTTCGTAATATCGTTGGTGAATTGGAGCTCGACGGCACCCTCACTTCCCGCGATACCATCAATGCCAAAATGACCGAAATTCTCGATGAAGCCACCGATAAGTGGGGAATCAAAGTGAATCGCGTGGAACTAAAAAATATCATTCCTCCCGCAGAAATCCAGAATGCGATGGAAAAGCAGATGAAGGCAGAGCGCGATCGCCGCGAAACCCTTCTTCAGGCAGAAGGCCATAAAGCCGCCGCTATCACCCGCGCAGAAGGGGATAAGCAGGCAATGATCCTTGCCGCCGAAGGCGAACGCGATGCCCGCATTGCTCGCGCAGAAGGCGAAGCCAAGGCAATCTTCCTTTCCAAGAAAGCCGAAGCAGATGGTCTTCGCGCGCTTAAGGAAGCAGGGGTGGATGCCTCTGTTTTGGAACTCAAAAAATACGAAGCACTGGTTGCTATGTCGGATGGCAGAGCATCCAAGATCATCATCCCAAGCGATGCAGTGGATATGACCAAATCCAATGTGATCTTTTCCGAAACTTCGGGTATTGGCGATGTAACCGAACCCGCTCCCGAAAAGGCAAAGGCAAAGAAAAAGCCCGATCCCTGCTGCGATTAAAAATAAAGAACGATCTTGAGCGTTCGCTCTATATCAAAAAACAACCCAACCGTTTGGTTGGGTTGTTTTTTTAATTTTCCTTTTGATTTAAGGTTGCTTTGAAAAAACGAAATAATTTTGTTATTTTAACCAAAAAACGAAAAATTTTTTGTTATGATCGCCAAAAAAGGATTCGATCTCAAAAAAAACTTGATTTTGCCTAGGTTTTTTGCTATAATTAATATGTAAGTATTTATGCATAATGGAATAAACTTAAAATTTTAAGTTTGGTCCCATCGGTCTATGGCGCTATAGCCCGATTTGTTACTTTTTTCGAAACCAACAAGCATATTACTTAATAAAAAAATCTTTCTCAAGGAGGAAAAAATGAGAGGAAAAAAACTTTGGTCGATCCTTGCTCTTTCTCTTGTGCTTGCTTTGTGCATCGTGGGTATTTTATTCACGGGCACCATGGCCGCAGAAGGTCAAATTGAGTATAAGGTAGACGGAAAAAAATACGATTCCATTAAAGCGGCGCTCACTGCTGCGGAAAAGGCGGAATGGGAAGAGGGAACTTCTCTTCTGATTTCGGTTGATCCTTCCTTTTTGGCAAGTGAAAGCATTTCGCATGATGCAAACGGCGCTGCCTATGCAGGAGGAATCGCTTTCGGTCAGAAAACCATCTTCCGTGCGGATGGCACTCGCCTTCCCATCACCATCAAAGGTGCGGATGATCGTTCTTTGTTTACTTTGAATATTGGCTCGGGCACGAAAGTTGCCTGTGCAAATAGCTTCACCTTCCGCAATCTCACTTTCCCCTTTGGTGATGCCACCACCGCAACCCAGTTTTATGCGGGCTCCGGTATGGTGCGCCTTGAAAATGTGGCAACCGGTAGCGGAGTGAATGCTTCCATTGCAGCAGATACCTTCACTGCAAGAGTTTTTGATGGTTGGGGAGCAAGAGAAATCTCTGCCAATGCCGATCGCGGCAAGATCAAGACTTCTCTTATCCTTGGCAACAAAGTGAAATATGTTCATAGCACTTATGCAACCCGCACCTGCGCTGTGCTCGATAGTGATGGCTGGGATTCCTTTGCAGGAGTTTCCTTAACTCCCGCCGATACCCGAGTGGAATTTGTTGTGGATGGTGCAGAAATTGGTTATTTCCGCGGTCGTTTGGGCACCAACCCCGTTGCCGAATCGATTCAGAGAATGGAAGCGGGCTCTACCAGCTATTTGATTAGCTCCGGTGCTTATGATAATGCCACCACCTTTACCAATAGAACCAAATATGTAGGCGATATTACCGTGCAGATCAACGGTGGCGAGGTAACAAGTTCTTCCCGTATCTTGCATACCGCAGGAGTTGATGGTAATTTCACCGTGAATATCACCGGCGGTACCTTTGCTAGTTACATTCAAACCGGCTATGCAGAAAACTCCATTTCGGGTGATTATACCTTGAGTATTTCCGGCGGCCTTATTAAAGGTGATCTTTATTTGCATCCTTCTGCCAATGTTTCCGGTTCCAGCAATATCACCATTTCCGGCGGCACGGTGAAGGGTATTGTGTATGGCACCAACGGTGTTGCCTATACTTCCGATACCGCATCTGTGGATCACTCTCCCATTTCTCTCAAAATCACTCCCAATGCAAAATCGAGCGAACTCGATCCTGTGTTTGAATCCGATTTTTATGCAACTCATGCTTCCGCTACCACCGCTCTTTCGGTGGAAATTTCGGGCGGTACTTTCAAGAAGAATTTCTATACTGCCAATGCAAGAGCAAATGGCTCCACTCAAAATAAAATCAGCGGCGGTACCTTCCAAGGCGATTTCTATGCAGGCGCTTCTAAGGGCACCCATAAGGGAATCACCACCACCGTTTCCGGCGGCACTTTCAATGGATACTATTTCGGCGGCAATAAGGTTGCCACCAATGGAAATATTATCAATAATATCACCGGCGGCGAATTCAATAATTTCTATTTTGGCGTTGGTATTACTTCCGCAGTAACGGGTGATGTTACCAACAATATCTCCGGCGGCACCTTCCACTATCCCGTATACGGCGGCACTTGCGAAGCAGTGATCACCGGCACAGTGAAAAACAATATCAGCGGTCCTGCTGTTTTGGAAGAAGGATTTTGCGCCGTTCACGGCACGCAGAACACCGGAGGTAAAACCGGTGCCATCGTGAATCGCGTGTTTGCCAATGAAAAGGGCGAAGAACCTGATCTCCAGCCCCCTTCCATTTCAGGATATAAATTCACTTATGATAGCGTTTCCTATAATACCATCGATACCATCGGCTATGCCTTCCTTGGCGGCACTGCGGTTGGTGTTGTTGAAGGCACGATCCATAATACGATCGAAGCAGGTGATTTCGGCCATAAAAAACTCGGCGGTTATTATCAAGGCGGCAGCCGCAATAAGAGCGGTGTTGGCACCATTGGTAAAGATGAAAACGGTGTTTCCGTTTATAATATCATCAAAGGAGGAACCTTCAATTCTATCTTCGGCGGCGGTATGACCTATGGTGGCGGCGCCGCAGGTGAAGTGCGCACTGAGATTGAAGGCGGCACGTTCAAGCAAAGAATCACCGCGGGCAACCGAAATCTTGTGAAGGTGAATACCCCCATCACCATGACCATCAAGGGCGGCGAATTCTTCGGCGCTGTGTATGCCACCTATTTAGGCCTCACCGAAGCCCAAGGCGGCTTTGCTCAGGTGAGCACTCAGGTTACTTTGAATATTGAAGGCGGCATTTTCCACGGCGATATTTACGGCCTTGGAAATTTTGGCCATGCCGTTCCCGAAAAGGGTGCGCCCGGTAGCTTTGTGAAAGCGGGCGGCTCGGTGAAAATCAATATCAATGGCGCCGTGATTTATGGTGATGTGTATGCCACCAACGAAAACCCCATTGTTGAAAAGCAAGAAGGGGAAGCCCTGATCACCGTGGAACCCAAAAAGGGCAATGTTTCCATTTTCGGTAAAATCCAGCCTCGTTTTGCGGCAGAGCAAATTGCTGTTGTTGGCGGTGATTATAAGATCCTCATGAATGGCGATGGCGGTATTGTTGCCGCTTCGGCAAGCGGAGAAATTGATCTTCAGCAGATCGCAAAGTGGAAGGATGATAATTATCTTACCCTTCCTGCAGGAAACACTGCAACCGTAAACGTAAGCAGCGCCAAAGGTACACTTGGCTATTTCGAAGAAACCTTCGGCAATAGCGGAGAACTGATCCGCGTGGACGGAGCCGCGCTCAAAGCCGGTGTTGGTATGATCATTTCCGATCGTATTGCGCTCAAGGTTCAGCTTTCCAAAACCGCGGTGGATGCTATCGAAAACTTTGCATATTCCTTCAAACTTCCCGATGGCACCGTTTTGGCTGAGGGAACTGTTGAGGATTTGGTGCACTCTATCGATGTGAACACCGAATTCGAGTATTATACCATCACCCTCAATGCCCTTGGTATCAATCAGTTTGATACTCCCATTTCGGTGAATATCACCTCCCTTTGGGAAAATTCCACCATCTCCATCGCTTCTCTTGCAGAAGCTGCAGTTTCCGCTTGGGAGCTTGATCCGGTTCTTCATAAGGTTGCCAAAACGATCGTGAATTTCTCGAAGGCAGTGAATGGGGAAGATCTTCCTTATGATATCACTCCCGAAGAAGTAAATTATGATCGCAAAACTCCCGCAAAAGATGCTTCCGCGCTTGTGAATTTCAATCAGAAAAATCTTCTGATGAGCAGTGCGGTTGGTCTTAGAGTGAGCGGCACCGTGGCCGATCCTGCTGATGCGGAAAACCTTCTTGTGAAGGTGAACGGATACGATGTTACCGATCGCGCTAAAATTAAAGTATCGGGCACCAGCGTGAAGGTGGAACTCTTCTTCTCGATCTACGGCATGACCGATGAATTCAAGCTCGAAATTTATGATAAGAATGGCGCAAAATGCCTTTCGATGTTTGAGCGACTCGATTCCTTTGCCGCGCAGTATGGCACCGCCGATCTTCGTGCGCAGGCACTCCTTTCCTTCATTCAGGCAGTTGCTCCGATGGAAAAATCCATTCCCGTGATTGAAAAGGCAAGCGAAGAGGATAT
>JAZOVP010000067.1:0-1080 GCA_045658765.1 Eubacteriales bacterium
ATTACTCCGGAGCGTTTTGGTAAGCTCCTATATTTCGATGATTGCGATTCGGTCGATCTTGTTATTCGCCCCAGCGGGGAAAAGCGGCTTTCCAATTTTTTGCTTTGGCAATCGGCCTATGCGGAATTTTGGTATTCGGATATTCTTTGGCCGGATTTCAAGCCGAAGGATCTGGATCAAGCAATCATTGATTTTCAAAAGAGAAATCGGAGGTTTGGAGGAGTATGAAAGAGAATTTTTTAAAACGGCTTGGAACGGCGGCGATTTTACTCGGCGTTTTTCTGGGTTTGTTTGCTATTTCTGCGTTTTCTCCGTATTTCGAAATTGCCATTGCGATCTTGATTTGCGTTTGCATTTGGGAAGCGCTTACCTGCACAGGCTGTGCCACCAAAAAGAAATTGCTGATCCCCAGCGCCATTTTTGGGGCCTTGGTTCCGCTTTCTTTTACTTTGCGTGAATTCCTTTATCCGGACCGCAATCCGTATTTCGGGTTGATTCTCCTCTTGTTTGCCTATTTGGTTGTTTTATTTATTATGCTGATGGCGAACTTTGAGGCAACAAATTTTGCGGAAGCCTCTATCGTTGTTTTTTTAACTTTTGTTATTACTTGCTTTTTGAGCAATATTATTTTGATTCGTCGCATTGAGAACCATGGATTCTTCTATATGGTTCTTTGCATTGTATGTTCTGCATGGTGTACCGATATTTTTGCATATTTGACGGGTATTCTTATCGGTAAGCATCGCCCCTTTAAGATAATCAGCCCTAAAAAATCGATCGAGGGCTGTATCGGCGGCGCGCTTTTCTCCATAGGATTTTTTCTTCTTTTTTGCTACATTTATTCCGAAATTTGCGATGTTACCATTTGCTGGTGGCTTGCGGCGATTTACGCTTTTTGCTGCACGCTCTTCGGGCAGATCGGTGATCTTTCCTTCTCTTACATAAAGCGTTCCTACGGCGTTAAAGATTTTGGAAAGATCCTTCCCGGCCATGGCGGATTCTTGGATCGGTTAGATAGCCTGATCTTCATTGCACCTGTATTTTACGCTTTGTTGAACATTGGTGTTTTTGTTGGGTGAA
>JAZOVP010000068.1:0-1364 GCA_045658765.1 Eubacteriales bacterium
GGGATTTGGAGACCGTGCGCTGCGAAGAAAGGAGTAGAGGCCTGAGTCGCTCCATGATTTCAACGGTGGATGCCGGTACAATTTGGGAAAAAGAAGGAGTCATATCGGACCCGACGGGAAACAGAATCCTTCCTGCCGCTAAATGGTGATTGAAGATTGCTTCGGCCGAACTGACGTAACCGGTTCGTCCGCTTCCGGCTTTCAACATCAGCTGCGCCATCGAATCGACCGTCCAATTACCGGATTCTACCTGTTGGTAAAGATCGGTTTCGGGGGATACGGAGGAAAGCAAATCCCGATTGAAGAGAATGACGTTTCCTTCTACGGCATCGGAAAGGAAGGGAGTGGAAGAAACGAAGAGTCTTTTCGCACCAAAATTCAGTAAAAGGGATTGCTGAAAATGATAGCGGTTCTTTCCTGTGGACAGATAAAGTCCGCTTTCGGTTTCGTTGAGAGAGGACAGATCGTGCAGATTCTCCGTAAAAGAAATCAATCGGTCGGCGGCGGAATAGATAAAATCTCCTACGTATTCGTTCGCTAAAAGAGCGGTGCGTAGATCCTCCAAAGAAAAAGTGTTCTCCCGAACCGTGCAACCGTAGGTTTTTTGTATTTCCTGATTCCGTTGATAGATGGCTTGGTCAAATGCATTGTCAGAAGGGTTTTCTACCACGATCTCGGAAGAAAAACGGTTATTTTTAATTTGGGCAACTGTACATACGGTCAAGATTTGGTCATTGAACTTTTTGTTGGCAGCGGGGGTATTCTTGGTTGCCGAAAGAGTTCGGACTGTGTCGTTGTAAAGGTGCACGAATTTCCAGTCGCCTTCCCGATATTCAAAAATAACGGAGCTTCCAAAGCCGAAATCTCCGCTTTGCGTGGCATGAAAATTCTTATGCTCTTGTTCGTTCAGATCGGGGGTGCAAAGAGCGGTGGGAGCTGCCAAAAGAGAAAGCAGGTCGGCGTCAGGTGTATTTGTGGAGGCGGTGGTTGTGGTGGTGATTTGTACGATTTGACCGTCTTGCTCGAGGACGATGACACCGATATTTCCCCCAAAGGCAGAAAAGGTATGTTGCCGATGGGACTTGTTGTCTTTCTCAGTGAAATCAGAGCAGGACGGATAGCCTTTCGTTTTGGCAAAGGAGTTGATCTTATCGATCAGCTCTTGTAAGGAAAAACTTTGTTTTGGAATCGATTCTTTTGTCGAGAAGTCCTCCCAAGTGGTAGCGGGAGGTGGGCTTTTGCCGCAGGAAACAAGATAAGGGAGCACCATTAGCAGGACGAAAAACAAAGCAACAATTCGTTTCATTTTTAAATTCCTCCGATCATATTTTGTTTGCTTTTTTTATTTATTTTAGCGGGTTTTT
>JAZOVP010000069.1:0-5414 GCA_045658765.1 Eubacteriales bacterium
TCTTCCTAAGACCGCTTGGCCTCCGACTTTGGCGGATGAAATATTGGTTCCATCTTTTTTGAAGGCGAGAAGGCGAGTGGCACTGCGCATAATTCTTTCTTTGATGAAAGTGAGAAGAGCATCTTCCACTTCTTCGATCGATGTTTTTCCGAGCTTTGTGATGCGATAATAGGCCTTTTTTTCATCTTCGCCGCCGCTATTTTCGATCAGACCGCAGTTAAGAAGTTCATCAAAGCATTGGGAAAACACAAAATAATTGATGGATCCATCCCAAATGATGATTTCTGATAAGGTTTGAAAATCATAAGAATCATCAAGCTCATTGAGAAGATATAAAATAATCAGTTTGATTTGATCGTCTTTATAAAGTCGATGGGGCATAAACAACCTCCGTTAATTTCTCTTTATATTATATCACATTCAACTCATTTTTTCAATCATTTTCCAAAACTTACCTTTCATAAATTGTTTTCATATTGCCAAAATAATAGCGAGCCCAAAAGAAACATTGTTTTTTTAAGGGTCAGCGAGCAAATGCTCAAAAATATTGCAATAAGGAGAAACACAATGGCTAATAAGTCTCTTGTTCCTGAAGCAAAGGAAGCTCTCAACCGCTTCAAAATGGAAGCTGCTTCCGAGGTTGGCGTGAACCTGAAACAGGGTTACAACGGCGATCTTACCGCTCGTCAGGCAGGTT
Organism: Eubacteriales bacterium; assembly: GCA_045658765.1. Lineage (GTDB taxonomy): Bacteria > Bacillota > Clostridia > Oscillospirales > SIG627 > RGIG5579. Next base: position 698 of record JAZOVP010000069.1, read on the forward strand.
CTATCGGTGGTCAGATGGTAAAGAAACTCATCGAAAGCGCCGAAAACCAGATGAAGAACAGATAAGTGTGTTCAAAAAGAAAAAGTTGCCGCAAATGCGGCAACTTTTTCTGCTTTTCACCATAAAATTACCATTTCGCTTCAGAATTATCAAGTTTTTCTATGTCAATAATAATATTGACGGAGGTGATGACTTGATCGGTAGGGTAGAAGTTTCCGGAATCAACACATCGAGCTTGAAAGTATTAACCGAGGAAGAAAAAAGAAAGCTTTTGCTTCGAAGTAAAGATGGTGATCTTCAGGCAAGAGACGAATTGATTTCCGGAAATTTAAAACTGGTTTTGAGTGTGATTCAAAAATTTGCACGAAGAAGCGATAGTGCAGACGATCTTTTTCAAGTTGGATGCGTTGGTTTGATTAAGGCGGTTGATAATTTTGATATCAATCTGAATGTGCGGTTTAGCACGTATGCTGTGCCAATGATTATTGGGGAACTACGCAGATATTTGAGAGATAACAATATGATTCGAGTGAGTCGATCGGTTCGCGATCTTGCATATAAGGCACTTGCGGAAAGAGAAGATTTAACTTTAAAATTAGGCAGAGAGCCAACGATCGATGAGATAACGCTGGCGGTGAATAAAAAAATAGAGAAAATATCCGAAGAACGAGGCGAAGCGGAATTCGAAAGGGTATCTGCAAAAGAAGTGAGCGCAGCTTTGGATGCGGTAATTGATCCGATTTCTTTATATGATCCCGTTTATTCAGACAATGGAGATTCGATCAATCTGATTGAGCAAATTTCGGATCAAAAATCAGACGATGATCGCTGGATTGAAAATATTGCTTTGGAAGAGGCGATCAAGGATCTTGAAACCCGTGAAAAGACAATTTTGAATTTAAGGTTTTTCCAAGGGAAAACTCAAATGGAGGTTGCATCCGAAATCGGCATTAGTCAGGCGCAGGTAAGTCGCTTAGAAAAAGCCGCATTGGTTCGGATCAAAAAACAAATGTGATGAAACGAAATTTTCTTTTAATATTGCTTTTAATGCTGATTTCTTTGGTTGCATCAGATTATTATAAGCCGATATTTGTATAAAAAAATGCTTTCGCATTTTGCGAAAGCATTTTTCTTTTTTTAATTCAATTATTTTTTCAAAGCAATGGCTTCTTTTGCCTTGGCAACGATAAATCTTGCGGAAAGTCCAAATTCATCGATCAGATCGCCTGCTTTGCCGGATTTACCGAAGCAATCATTCACGCCAACTCTTAAAACGGGAACAGGAGCAACTTCTGCGAGAACTTCGCAAACTGCGCTTCCAAGACCGCCGATGATATTGTGTTCTTCAGCGGTAACAATGCAACCGGTCTTTTCAGCAGCTGCTTTGATGATTTCCTTATCGATGGGTTTGATGGTGTGAATGTTTACAATAGCGGCAGAGATTCCTTCTTTTGCGAGTTCATCTGCTGCTTTGATGGCTTCTGCGGTGCAAATACCGGTGGAAATGATGGTTACATCGCTTCCTTCGCGGATCTGGATACCTTTGCCGATTTCAAATTCGAAGGTTTCTTCATCGTTTACAACCGGAACTGCAAGACGGCCGAATCTGAGATAAACAGGACCGTTGTAGTTGATAGCAGCATAAACGGCGGCTCTTGCTTCTACAGCATCACCGGGATTGATAACAACCATACCGGGAATGGTTCTCATGATGGAAAGATCCTCGTTACACTGGTGGGTAGCACCGTCTTCGCCAACGGTGATACCGGCGTGAGTGGCACCGATTTTTACATTGAGATGAGGATATGCAACAGAGTTACGAACCTGCTCGAAAGCTCTGCCTGCAGCAAACATAGCAAAGGAGCTTGCAAATACGGTTTTTCCGGTTGCAGCAAGACCTGCAGCAACGCTTACCATATTTGCTTCTGCGATGCCGCAGTTGATGAAGCGTTCGGGATAAACTTTCTTGAAGTTTGCAGTTTTGGTGGATTTGGAAAGGTCGGCGTCCATTACGATAATGTTTTCGTTTGCACCAAATTCAGCAAGGGCATCGCCGTATGCTTCTCTGGTTGCAACCTTTTGACCGATTTCATATTTCTTCTGAAGTTTCATTTTAAATACCTGCCTTTCCGATTAGTTCAAAGCAGCAAGCGCTGCTTCCAATTCTGCTTTTGCTTGTTCGTATTGCTCGGTGTTGGGCGCGTTGCCGTGCCAGCCGGCTTCGTTTTCCATGAAGGAAACACCCTTGCCTTTTACGCACTTGCAAATGATTGCGAAGGGCTTATCGCTTTTTTCTGCTTCTGCAACTGCTTTTTCGATTTCATCGAGATCGTGGCCGTTGATCACAGCAACATTCCAACCGAAAGCGGCAAATTTAGCATCGATGGGGGTGGGGTTCATAACTTTGGTTACATCGCCGTCGATCTGAAGACCGTTGAAGTCGATGAAAGCGCAAAGGTTATTAAGGCCATAGTGAGCAGCAAACATAGCAGCTTCCCATACCTGACCTTCTTCGATTTCGCCGTCGCCGAGAATGGTATATACTTTGAAATCTTTATGATCGAGTTTTGCGCTCAGAGCCATACCGCAAGCTGCAGAAATGCCCTGACCAAGAGAACCGGAAGACATATCAACGCCGGGGATATGTTTCATATCGGGGTGGCCTTGAAGAATGCTATCCTTATTTCTGAAAGTTTTAAGAAGAGCGGTGTCGAAATAGCCGCGATTTGCAAGGGTTGCATAAAGAGCGGGTGCAGTGTGGCCCTTGGAAAGAACGAGGCGATCGCGATCAGCCATTTTGGGGTTCTTGGGGTCGATGTTCATCTTTTCAAAGAAAAGATAGGTGAGAATATCGGCAATGGAAAGCGATCCGCCGGGATGGCCGGACGAAGCACTATAGATTTCTTCAAGAATGCCGAGTCTGATTTTGGTTGCAATTTTTTGAAGTTCAACCTTTTTTTGATTTTCCATTTTTCATCCTCCAAATTTATTATTTTCAATGGAATCAAGTTTATATATCAAATCTGCAATACAGCCGTTTCGGTGATGGCAGAGATGAAGCTTGGATATGTTTTTAATCTCTTGCAGAGCATTATCGGGGCAGGCGGGAAGATCACACATAGAGAGCATATCAAAATCGTTTTGATAATCGCCAACGCAAACCAGGGTTCGATCGGGAAACAAGCTCTTCAGATTCTTTAGTGCCAATCCTTTGCTCGCGCCTTTCGGGAGAAACTCTAAAAGAGTTTTTGCCGAAGTTGTGAGCTGGATGTTTTTCATATTATAGGATTTTGCAAGCGATTCAACCCTAGGGATCCAGTTTTGAGTGCTTTTAAGGAAATTCGGATCTGAAACGTTTTTCATTCCGTTTGCGCTATAAACAAGCTTATGCCACGGAATATTTTTAAATTTTGATAAATTACCCACAGTTAAAATCGGCTTGAAAAAATCGATTTTATCTTCGGGAAAGGGGATTTGCTTGTTGCTCGAGCAGAGATAGCCCAGATCACAGCTGATTCGAAAAGTGGCTTCCGGGATTGCACAGTCAATTTCTTGAATATAGCGGAAAACTTCTTCTTTATCCAATTCGATTTCAAAAAGTTTTTCTTTAGATTCAAAATCATATAAATATGATCCGTTGCACAAAACCGCAGGGCAAGATACGAGATCTGCAAGCTCTGGATATTGATGCTCAAGAATTCTATAGTCCCGACCGGTTGCAAAAGTGAATTTACCGCCATTTTCCTTAAAAAAGGCAATGGCTTCGATATTATTTTGCAAAATGGTGGCGCCTTCTCCAAAAAAAGTGCCGTCCATATCGGAGACGATTAAATATTTTTCAAATTTCTTCATACGAATGATTTTGCTTTCTCAATTTAGCAAGAACAGATTCAAAATACTCAGGAAGAGGGGAATCAAAATAAAGTTCTTTTTTGGTGATCGGGTGGGGAAAACCAATAATCTTTGCATGCAAGCACTGACCTGCAAGACCGAAATTTTTGCGATTCGGTGCATAAACCGGATCAGCCAAAACAGGGCAAGATAGCGACTGCATATGAACTCGAATTTGATGGGTTCTTCCGGTTTCTAAAGTGAGTTCAACATAGGAATAATCACCCAAATGCTCCAAAACACGATAGTGGGTGAGTGCATTTTTTGCATTTTCAGTGTTTGGGGGATAAAACGCCATCTTTTTTCGATCTTTTTTGCTGCGACCGATCGCAAGATTTACGCTTCCTTCTTCGTTTTTGGGAGCGCCGTAAAGAATGGCGTGATATTTTCTGGTGAAAGTGTGATCGTGAAACATTTCGGCAAGTTCGTTGTGTGCCTTATCGTTTTTTGCAACAACGATAAGGCCGCTTGTATCTTTATCGATGCGATGCACAATACCCGGCCGAATTTTGCCGTTGATGCCGGAAAGTGTGCTTTTGCAGTGATACAAAAGCGCATTTACCAATGTTCCGTTTGGATTTCCCGGGGCAGGGTGGACCACCATGCCTTGGGGTTTATTTACCACAACAATATCCTGATCTTCATAGACAATATCATGAGGTATGTTTTCAGAGTTTGCTACGATCTCTGTTTCATCGGGCAAGGAATATGCATTTTCATCACCGATAGAGAGCTTGATGTTTTTTGCTTTTTTTGCACCGTTTACAAGAACTTTTCCATCATCAATCAAAAGCCCGGCGCGGCTTCGGGAAAGAGGAGAGTTTTC
>JAZOVP010000070.1:0-2456 GCA_045658765.1 Eubacteriales bacterium
AAATGCGCGCATGCGCGCATAGCGTTTCTTCTTTTGGAAAAGATAGGCAGGATTCAAAAGAAGATATACATTCAGCAAAAAATCCTTCACGCTTTTGCAGGGCTGAAAAACCTTCCAAACCCGCTTGATATAAGGCGGATAATAATTGATCGCCTCCACGCTCTCTTCTCCGTATTGGCGCTTTAGATAATCCTGCAAAGCAAAGGTTTGAAGAAGCGCGCCGTAATTGGGCGCATATTGGGTGGTAACAACGCCGATTTTTTTCACAAAAATCTCCTTTTCTTTCCGATCAGGGAGTTAAAAGACTTTCTTTTGATTTTCCAATTCCTTTTCCCCTTTATTGGCATAGAGCAAAAGCAAAATCAAAGGAATGCTGGGAGAGGCAATCGATCCCTGCCCGAAGGCGGCAACAAGAAGCATAATGGCATACATTCTCACGGGATGGTTTTTTACAAAGATTTTTCCTTGGAATAAAAGGAAAAAGAAGAAAAGCCCCACCAAGCCATAGCGGAAAATAAGATGCGCTACGGTATTGAGAAACACATTAGCACCGGCAGAAATCCTTTGAAAGGGAATCGAATAGGCAAGTTCATCATAATTTTCATGCACAAATTGCTTATAATCCAAAAGCTTGGTGCCAAAGGGAAGCTCGGTCCAATCCATGGCTCCCACCATCTGAAACGGACCTTCCACACGGCTTTGCCAAGTGCTTTCTCCTTCGCTTACATCCTGCATTTTTTGCATGGTATCGGTGAAAATCGGGGAATTGAGCATAAAGAGGGTAAACGCCGCCACAAACAAAAGGGAAAACAACGTGATTTTCCAACTCTTTTTTTCCAAAAGAATAAAGGAAATCCAAAGCACGGCACATAAAATAACCCCCACTGTGGAGGTGGAAATCACAATCAAGAAGGTGGCAATGGCCGCCCACTTGAAATCTCTTTTTCTTAAAGCAAGAAAAAGCAGCGGCATCATGGAAATTACATAGGCGGCGGGCTCGGAAAAGAAAGAACACGGCCGATCGTATTGCATTCCGATATCATGGGAAATATCATATCCCGGGATCAAGCTGATGGGGGTGATTTTCTGCCCCAAAACAAGCAGCAAAAACACATGATAGATCATTCCCGCGCCGAAAATCACACCTGCAACTTTCCACGAAGAAAACAAACGATCTTCATCGAAATCATCGTTGCAAACAAGAAAGATCAAAAGATAAAGAACCGAGCTTTCGATCAAACGATTGATTTGCGAGCCGATCGGGCCGGAAACGGAAAAAAACATGTGCATCAGATCGCGCAGTACCATATAGCCGAAAAAGGCAAAAAACGGCGCTGATTTTTTGGAAAAGAAAATCCGATCATCTTTTCGGAATAAAAAAATCGCAAACAGCAAAACTGCAGTCATCGGCAGGATGGAAATTCGATACGGTTCCAACACCACGAAAAACGGAAGCAAAATTTCCATAATGTGATTGCGGACTCGCGTGTTTTTTTGCAATGTCATAAATTCCTCTTTTAATCTTTTTTGCCGAGGCAAAAACAATAAACTTCTTGATATTTCTTTGCCATTTCTTCCAAAGAAAATTTTTGGCTATGCTTGATAATTTTTTCTCGATCCCAAGAAAAATCGAGCGCCTTCGCCATCGCATCCGCCAAGGCCGAATCGCTTCTTTCATGACACAAAAGCATGGCTTCTTCGTCATAAATATCCTCAATGGCGGCAAGATCGGAAAAAGCAAGGCAAGGAGTGCCCTGCACAAAACCTTCCACCATGGAAAGCCCGAAGCCCTCCACCAAGCTTGCCGAAACCACAAGGGACGATGCCTTATAGTAAGAAGCAAGCTCTTCGCGAGGCACAAAGCCAGTGCAGATCACCTTTTCAGTTAACCCCAATTCCCGAATCGTGGGCAAAACGGGATAGCTTTCCCTTTCGGCACCCACCAAAACCAAAACACTTTCTTCTTTCGTTTCATCAGGGAGCATTGAAAATGATCGGATGATTTGGGTTTGATTTTTGGTTTTGCAAAAACTGCCAACACTCAAAATTATTTTTTTGGATTTGGGAATGCCATGCTTTTGATGAATATCACATTCTTTTTCTTCCGCATTCACATTGGTTCCGTTTGGAACCACAAAAACCTGATCGGTGTTTTGGAGATGATAATACGAATCGGAGAGTTCTTTTTTCATTCCCGAGCCGATCACGGTGATCGGAAAGGATAATAAATCGCTTTGCAAAAGAATCTTTTGCTCCACTTTTCTAAGATATTTCGATCCGCCTGCCGATTGCTCACGCAAAAGCCCGTGCAAAGTGATCACAAAGGGGATCTTTTTTTCCTCAAGAAGACCGATCAAATAATCGGTTACTGCAGTGCAACCATGGATATGCACAAGATCGGGTTTTTCTTTTTTGATCTGATGCAAAATCAAACCAAGATTTAAGTAATAATATAA
>JAZOVP010000071.1:0-1532 GCA_045658765.1 Eubacteriales bacterium
ATAATTATCGTTGTCATTCCAAGCGCCCGCGGTAATCATTCCGGCAGGAAGATGGATGGGCTCGTTTTCCTCCCCGGTTTCATCTCCATCCTCGGAAGAGCCCTCACCCGCGCCCTCCATTGCAGATCCACCCATGGGAGGTATCGCATCACCCATCATGGGACTCGCGCAGGAGTAAAGGGATAAAACGACCGACAAAATAAGGATAATTGCCAAAAAACCACTGATCTTTTTCATATTACTTCCTCCTTGTTTTTTAAATGGGTTTCTATTTTCATTTTACACCCTGATTTCTGCTTTGTCAAGATTTTTTTAAAAGCCCCGGTTTTTAGGGCTTACACAAAAAAAGAGCCTCATTCGAGGCTCTTTTTTGCTATTTCAATTAATTTTTCTTTCTCATTCAGCGAAGGATCGTCAATAACGCACTCAAGAAGCAGATTTAAAATTTCACCAACGCGCTTATGCTCACCTCCGACAAGGGGCAAAACGTCACCGCCCTTGATCGCAAGATCCGAGATGGCAAGCGGTCTGCTCTGAGTGCTTTCGCGCGCAAGCACCGCCAAAAATTCGTTTGCATCAAAATAAAATTTCAAAATTTCCGATGCAAAGGGCAAAATATCGCGATATAAATGCAAAAATTCTCTTGCTTTGCGCTCTTTTTCGCCGGAAATATCAAAATCCTTCACCCGGCAAAGTCGCAAAACGCGCTTCTTTTCATCATTTGAAAGACGCAGCGAATTCAAAAGCTCCGATTTTTCATCATCGGAAAACTCATTTATCAAAACAGCCAAGCGCACCGCAAAATCGTCCGATTTTATGCTTGACAATCGCAAAACAACGTCCGTTTCGGGCTTTTCCGCGAAAAACAATGCCTCCCAAACATCATTTTCGATCATTTTTTCAAGCGAACCTGCGCAAAAATCCGAAGCTATAAGCTTTTTGAATTCCGCGCCAATGCGCTCACGGGCAATGTTTTTTAATAAATGAGCGCATTTTTTAGCGCCCAAAAGCGTTTTTTCTTCAATTTCAAAGCCAAGCTGAGCGGAAAACCGAAATGCTCGCAAAATTCTGAGCGCATCCTCGGAAAATCGCTGCTCCGCATCTCCGACCGTGCGGATAATGCGTTTTTTCAAATCGTCCAAGCCGCCAAAAGCATCCACCAAGCCGCTTCTCTCGTTATACGCCATCGCGTTAACGGTGAAATCGCGTCGCGAAAGATCGTCGCGAACGTCACGCGAGAACGAAACACTCGCAGGATGGCGGCTGTCAAGATAATCCCCGTCCATGCGGAAGGTCGTCACCTCGATAGGCAAAAGCGCGCCGCCGTTATCAAACAAAACTGTGACCGTGCCGTGCTTTATGCCCGTTGGAATCGTGCGAAAATCCTTAAAAACCTCAAGAGTTTCCTCGGGGCGGGCACTCGTCGTCACGTCCCAGTCGTTCGGGCAAACGCCGATAAGACTGTCGCGCACCGCTCCGCCCACCGCGTAAGCCGATAAGCCCGACTTTTCAAGCAATTCTATGCAATTTTG
>JAZOVP010000072.1:0-2113 GCA_045658765.1 Eubacteriales bacterium
CCAAACCCGATTTTCATCTGCGCCCGTTTCTTTTGAACCTTTATATTTTTGATTTTTTGTTTTCCTCGGATCACAAGCTTTCGAATTTGGAAATCAATTTTCTTTTGAAAAATCTTACCGGCTGCTCTTTTCGCCGATCCAAGGCCTATCAGATGAACAAAACCTTTGCCGCCGCTTCGGAAAGCGCGGTGCACAAAGCATTTACACAAGGTCTTTTTAATCGTAAGGATTTAAACGAGAGTTTATTTCGGATTCAGATTCCCTCAGAAGTTTTGCTCACGCGGCGCCTTTTTCAAGGGCTGCCCACAGAGGAAGTGCCCGAGATTCAGATCAATTTATCCTATCTTCCGCTTCTTCACGATGAAAACATTCGCTTTCGATGCGATGAGATTGTGCGCTACACGGAAAACCGTATTCGCGCCATTTTGAAAATCAAACACACCCTTTCCCGCATCCATATTTCCCGAGAACACGAGGCCTTTTTGGAAGGGATTTTGCTTGAATACTCTGCCCTCTCCCCCGAGGAAAAAGAAACCTCGCAAGAATTGCCAAAAGGCGAGGCGCCCCGAGAAATCAAGCTTAATATTGATTTTGAATTTGCCAAAAAAATCGAAGAAGATTCCTGGCAGATCACGCAAAAACTCACCGAAGATTATAGCCAAAGCGCGGAGGAGAGTGTGGTGATCGGGGATGCGATCGATGAAAAATTCGATCAGAAATATGCCCGTGATTTTGAAAAGCTCGAATCCAAGCGCGATGCCGATGAAAACGAATTCTGGGAATTTGCCGCCACTCTTTCCGAAGCGGAAGATGAATTTTTATCCATCGCAATCCATGGCGGAAAAGAAAAGGCAAGAAGCTATTCTGTTTCCCATGGAATGTTTTTCGAGGCGCTGATTGCTTCGGTGAATGAAAAAGCAAAAGACACAATCGGCGATGCCGTTTTAGACCCTGCGGGGAAAATTTTTGATGATTATTTGGATTCTTTAAAAGAAGTCTTTCCCGAAATCAAAGGAGAATGATGATGAAAGAAATGAAAATGAAAATTCCAAAGCGAATTCTCGGCACCTTGCTCAATTCCTCAGGTGCGGGGGTTGTGCCGCGCGTTGGGCTGGAATATATTGCCATCGGCAGAGAAAAAGAAATTGAAGCGATGGTTCGAGATTTGGATAACATCGGCATCGGAATGGGTGCTTTTCGCTTTATCGTGGGCAAATACGGAAGCGGAAAAAGCTTTTTGATGGGGCTGATGCGCGCCAATGCGCAGGAAAAGGGATTTGTTACCGCAGATTCCGATCTTTCTCCCGAAAGGCGCTTCCACGGCACGAGCGGTCAGGGGCTTGCCACCTTCCGCGAACTGATTGCAAACCTTTCCACCAAAGCCATGCCCGATGGCAATGCTTTGCCTGCGATTTTGGGAACTTGGTTTACCTCGCTTCAGATCAAGGGGATCACCGAAGAAGGACTTCCCGCCTCTTCCGCAGAACTTTCTGATTTTGTGCAAAAAGAGATTTTTAAGGTTTGCCAGAAGATGCAAGGCAGTGTGAATGGATTTGATTTTGCGAAAGTGCTCGATATTTATTTTTTGGCCTATACCGAAGGAAACGATGCGCTTTTGGAAGATGCCCTTCGCTGGCTGAGAGGTGAATTTTCGGGAAAGCTTCAAGCCCGAAATTCCCTTTTGAAAATCAATTCCGTGATTGATGATCTGAATTGGTTTGATTATTTAAAGCTATACGCTTTATTCTTCCGCGAAATCGGCTATAAGGGCTTTGCCATTTTTATTGATGAATGCGTGAACCTTTATAAAATTCCCAATCGCATTTCCCGCGAAAACAACTATGAAAAAATTCTTTCGATTTTCAACGATACCATGCAAGGAAAAGCAGAGGGACTCGGCATCTTCTTGGGCGCTACTCCTCAGCTCATTGAAGATCCTCGCCGCGGGCTATATAGCTATGAAGCATTGAAAAGCCGCCTTGTGCCGGGAAAATTCATTCCCGAAGGAAAGCAAAATCTTCTTTCTCCCTTGATTTATTTGCAACGTTTGACCGACAATGAAATTTTTGCTCTTTGCAAACGCCTTTTGGTGCTCCACACCTCCTACTACGGC
>JAZOVP010000073.1:0-1145 GCA_045658765.1 Eubacteriales bacterium
AAATTTTGGGCTATCAAAACCCCGAAGATCCCAGAGATCCCAAAAACGGTTTTGTAACCGGTATGAAGTGCATCAAAATGGAACTCGGCGAACCCGATGAAAAAGGCCGTCGTCGCCCCCTCCCCGTGGAAGGGAGCGGATTCGTTCTCGATGTGGATACCGTGATCATCTCCATCGGCACCAGCCCCAATCCCCTCATTAAAGATACCACCCAAGGTTTGGATGTGAATTCCCGCGGCGGCATCATCGTAACCGAAGATGGTCTCACCTCAAGAAAAGCAGTTTATGCAGGAGGCGATGCCGTAACCGGCGCCGCCACCGTAATTTCCGCAATGGGCGCAGGCAAAACCGCCGCCGCCGCGATTGCCAAAATGTTTGAATAAAAGAAAAAGAACTGCCAAACGGGAGTTCTTTTTTTTACACAAATAAAAACAAAATCGGAATCGTAAGGCAAGATAAAAGATGCGAAATCAGCGCCATTCCCGCGGCTCGATCAGGATCTTTCCCATAAGCAGAAAGAATCATAATGGAATTGATCCCCATAGGCATCGCAAGGGAAACCGCCGCGCAAAGATAAAGTGTGCCCGAAAGCCCCAAAAGGCGCGCGATCAAAAGAAAAACAGCAGGGAAAATCGCGAGCCGCAAAAAGGAAAAGAAATAAATTCCCGCATCGGTAAAGGTTTTCTTGAAGGAAACTTTTTCCAAGGTAATGCCAATGAGCAGCATCGCAAAAGGCGACATGCAACCCTCCGCCGCGCCGATCGCATTCAGCGCCCACTGCGGGAAAATCTTGCCAAGCCCCGTGATGCCGCAAATCATACCCAAAACCATAAAAATAAACATCGGATTCAGAAAATTTTTCAATCGGGAAAAAAGATCGTTTTTCCCGTCTTCCTTTAAAAGCACCTCGGGGATTCCCCATAAATAAATCCCCGCCCAAAGCGGAAGCGTGAAGATCACATATTCAAAATAAATTTCGGGGAAAAGGGCATTAACCACCGCATAGCCCATAAAGCCAAAATTGGAAAACGAAAGTCCAAAGGTGAAAATTTTTCGAAAAGAAGATTCTTTGATCAAAAATTTTGCAATCACCACCGCCGAAAGCGCCGCAGAGAGCAAAACAAGCGTGCTGTAAAGAAGGGTTT
>JAZOVP010000074.1:0-3164 GCA_045658765.1 Eubacteriales bacterium
TTTCGGCTCTGGGTAAGCGCAATCAAAAGGATCGAGGGAATCGCAAGCAAAGAGGACCACAAAAAGCGTTTCTTTCTCACGATCTCATCAATTTGAATTAAAATCACCACCGATGCCAGCATTCCCACGGTATTAACATTGGCATAGGTATTATCCATTCGGGTTTGATTCAAAGAAAGAAGCATCAACTGCTCCACACCGTAATATAAAATGGTATAGATCACGATGATGTATCCCGCCCATTTGATCTCAAATAAAAGATTCTCCACCGCGTTTTCGGCGGAATGGTAGTAATTATAGGCCACCCAAACCATCAAAAAGATTTCAAATAGGGTTTTTCCCATCGAAAGAGAATCCGATGCGCTTTGCGCCCACACTGAACTTAAAAAGGCATAAATCACAAACAGCGCAATAAAGATCGGCATCTGACCGAAAAACAATCGGTATTTCTTCCCATCGCGAAGAACCTGACAGAAAAAAATCAGTGCAATGCAGACAAGCATCACATATCTTCCCCAAGAATAATTGGTTAAGATAATAAAAGAGCAAAACAGAACAATCATCAGAATTTTAACGATGCTGTCCATTTTAAATCGGAGTTTTAGTTGCACGGTAATCCTCTCAAGGTTTAGTCTTTAAATACCAAACGAACAAATTTTTCCGCCGAAGAATCAATATCATATCCCTCACGAAGAAATTCTTCCTTTGGGCTCTTTCGATCGGATTTGATTGCTTGCAGTGCGGTGCTTGCCCAAATTTCGGGCTTTTCTAATGGCAAAAACTCCACCAGATCGGTGATTTTTGCTTCTTTTGTGATCGTATCGGCAATCACGCACGGAAGCCCCGTTGCCTGCGCTTCGATCACGGTATTGGGCATTCCTTCATACAGCGAAGGAAACACAAAAACATCCATCGCAGAAAGCAGATCCGGCACATCGCTGCGCACTCCCGCAAAAATCACGCGGTCAAAAATGCCAAGTTCTTTGGCTTTTTCTTCAAAGTTTTCTTTTAATGGACCGGTTCCCACAAGGAAAAGCACGGTGTTTTCATCACTTTCCTGCATTTTCTTAAAAATTTCAGCAAGAAAACCGTGATTTTTTTGCTCCATAAAGCGGCCCACATGGCCAACCACCTTGGTATTTTCCAAAATACCAAATTCTTCGCGAATTCTCTTTCTGGCTTCTTCACGATAGGAAAAAACATCCAAATCCACTGCATTGGGAAGGATAAATACCTTTCCCTCTCGATAGGCCTTTTCGCCAAAGGTATACTTTGCGGCAAGATCCGAAGGCGCGAACGCGCAATCCACATATCTTGAGTAAAGCAGTTTTCCGCCGATATGTGCGATTTTCGAGAATAAGCTTCCTCCGTCGCTGGAATTTGAAGAGCGGGCGCACAAATGCTTTGCCCCTGCCTTTTTCGCCACTTTGAGATCATAAAATCCCATTGTATTGGAGGTAACCCGAAGCACCGATTCATACCCCTCTTTTCGGATAATCTCCGAAAGGCCTTGGGTGAATCCCTTCATATTTTCCGATTTGGAGGGAATGCGAAAAATTCTTCCACCCATCGATAAAATTTCATCTTCATAGAAGCACTTTTCGGGAAGATTGATGCAAAAATCCATTTGATACTTTTTTTTATCGATTCGGCGGTAAAGTTTCATCAAAAACGTTTCAGCACCACCGGCATTCATACCGCTCAACAAACACAACAACCTTTTCATCTTCGTTCTCCACAATCGATTAAACTTCCAAATGCTGTTTCAAAAGTTTCATAACAAACTCAGGGGAATACTTTTTCGCCTCGTTGATACACTCCGTTTTCATCGAATTCCAACGGTCTTTCTCTTCCACGCACCGGAACAGAGCTTTTTCCAAACCGTTTTCTTCTTATAGCGGGTAAATTCTTCCGGTTACATTTTCAATCACGATTTCCGGATTGTATTTCCAATTACTCGCAATCACCGGAACCCCTGCCGCCATAGCATCGATCAAAGTGCCGGCAAATCCCATTCTTCGGCTTTCAGGGAGCCAAGCGGCAAAAATTAAATATGCCATAAACCAAAATTTCTTTGATTTGGTCCACATAAAAAGTTAGCACTCCAGATTATTCTTCAAAATATCAAATACCGCATCAGGAGTATATCGTTTTGCTTTTTTGATGCAGTTTGTTTTCATTTCTAAAAATTGAGTTGGTTCTTTTACCAGCTCGGAAAGAATCCGAATCAGTTCCTCCATATTGCCCATGGAATATCCGATTCCGGTTTCGTTTTCATCCACAATATCGGAAAAGCTTTCCCACCTTGCAGAAATCACGGGAATTCCTGCAGCATAGGCATCGATGATGGTTCCGGGAATGCCTTCCGTATAAAAACGGGTTGGAAACAAAAGCGCAAAATAGGAAAACAGCGTTTCCACGCTCTTCTCAAAAGGCACAATTCCCTTATAGCTGATAAATTCGGGTAAAGAGGAATAAAGCGCTTCAAACCATTCTTTTTGCGAACGGTCAACCTGACCGTAAATATCAAGAGTCAAAACAGTTTCCCCAAAATCTTCGTTCACTTTTTTCACCGCGTTCACGGCATCCTCAATGCCCTTTTCCTTCATCACGCGGGAAAAAGTGCAAAGTCGTAGGGGAAGTGCATCGCTAAACTTGAGCTTGGATTTCGAAACAATTTTGAGCTTTTTGCAGTTTGGCATCACCACAACATTCGAAAAGCCAAGACCTTCCAGCGCCTTTTGCATCGTGACGGTTTCTGCGTAAATGGTATCAATTTTCTTAAAAATTTTGGAAAGAAAGGGACGCTCTTTCAAAAGATCGGCAATCCAACCGCCGATCACAACATAATGAATCTTTCGATGAAAAAAAAGATTCAAAAACAAAATCATAGGCAAAAGAGTTCGCACCCCGTTTTGCGCAGGAAGAAGGATCACATTTTTGCTTCTTGCAATCCCTTTGATCATGGCAAAAAGGATTTTATGCAAAGTTCGAGCTCCGCCGAGGGTGTCAATCATTCCAATATTCTCGGGAGAAAATTTTTTTTGCAATTCTTCCGAAAGAATTTTTGTTTTTACCGTTTGTCCGTCCAAAAACTCATATCCGAAGCCAAAATGCCCGATTATGGTTGCAATCTTCATAAACTCTCCGTTTTATTCAATCTC
>JAZOVP010000075.1:0-2177 GCA_045658765.1 Eubacteriales bacterium
TTGGTTCGTGCGGGAAAAAATGTATTTTTCAACACCGTAGCCCATCTTGTTTTCCGCTATGGCCTTGTGGGTCTTTTCTTATTTTTCCTTTTGTTCCAAGGAAAAATCTTTGTAAAAAATCATCCTGTGAGAATGTATGCCATTATGCTTCTGGTTGCCGCCTTCGGGCAGGGCTCGATTTCCTCTCCCGGCATTCCGCTGATTTTGCTTTTGCTCTATGCCAATAAAGGGGAAAAGGAAAATTCATTGGATCAAAAGCCAACGGAATAAATTGTGTTCAAGGTGTTTCAAGGAAACAAAACGGTTCATTTTTAAAGAATTGATTTTTATTGAAACAAAAATAAGGGGAACCGGAAAGGCAATAAAATGGAAAAATCATCCACGCAGCTTAGAATTGTAAAATCTGCCGGTCTTATGACGGCGATTTCGATCATCACATTGGCATTTTCCTTTGTGCATGAATCGGTTTTTGCATATTTTTTCGGTGCCAGCAATCTTACCGATGCGTATACCATTGCAACCCAGATCCCCGTAACTTTATTTGCCCTTGTGGCAACGGCAATCGGAAATGTGGTGATCCCTTGCTATTCTAAGGAATATTATTCCAGTGGCCCTGAGGCGGCAGAAAAATATGTGTGTAATCTATCCACCCTGATCGCCTTGGTATCGCTCGGATTTGTGCTTTTCTGCGAGATTTTTGCATATCCCATCATTTCGCTTTTTGCCCCGGGAATGGATGCCCAAACCAAACTTTTGGCAGTTTCTCTTTTTCGTGTTGTGCTGCCCACCATTCTTTTCACAGGGCTTATGCACATCAATACCGGCATTTTAAACGTACATAAAAAATTCGTTTTACCTGCGCTTTCCTCCGTTCTCTTGAATCTGATTTTCATTTTGTCGGTTGCTTTTCTTGCCGCAAAATTCGGAATTTTCGCGGCGGTGATCGGAACCCTTGTGGGAACTTCGCTTCAATTTTTATATTCGGTGATCCTTCGCCGCAAAATTATGAAGTATCACTTCGTTTTTGATTTGAAAAATCGCTCGATGGTGCAATCGTTTCGGATGTCGGTTCCTGTTTTTGTTGGGATCGGCGCTGCCGAGATCAATAAGGTGGTGGATCGCATTGTATCCTCCTTTTTGCGAGAGGGAAGCATCTCCACCTTGAATTACGCATCCAAACTTTCGGGCGCCGTGTCTTCCTTGATGGTTCAGGGGCTTACCACCGTGGTATATCCCGAATTTTCCAAAGCCAGCGCCAAGAAAGACGATCAATCCATGGCGGAAGTTTTCATTTTTTCCGTGAAAACCTTCTTTTTGATCATCATCCCGATTATTTTCGGGGGCGCGATTTTATCGCAAGAGATCATTAAGATTGTTTTTTGCAGAGGTGCTTTTGATTTGGAAGACGTTTCTCGAACAGCCCCTCTTTTCGCGTGTTATTTGGTGTGCTTAATTTTTTCCACTTTCCGTCAAACCGCATCGCGCGTGTTTTATTCCTATGGAGATTCCAAAACTCCGATGATGAATTCCTTGATCGGAATTTCGGTGAATATTGTGCTCAATGTGATTTTGGGCTTTTTCTTCGGGGCTTTTGGTTTGGCACTTGCCACCACGATTTCCACTGCCTTGATTGCCTTTTTGCTTTTTCATCGAATCAAAAAGAGAAATCCTTTTGTGGAATATAAAAGTGCGTGGATTTTGTTTTTCAAAGCAACGGTCGCTTCCGGCTTGATGCTCGCTTTGATTCTGATTGCAAAATCCATTTTCGTATCGTTTGAAATTTATCAATTCGAAAGCACCGTTTCCAATCTTTGGTTCACCCTCTTTTCGGTTTTATTTGGCGCGGCGGTGTATTTTGTTGCACTTTTAGTGATGAAAACCGAAGAAGTAAAAGGTCTTTTAAAAATTTTAAAGCGGAGAAATCAAAAATGAAAAAAATCGGTATTTTAACATTTGCTAAATACTATAATTACGGCACCGCTTTGCAGGCCTTCGCTTTGCAGGAATATCTCAATCAAAATTTTGATGTTTCGGCGGAACTGATTGATTATAAAACCAAAAATACCTATGTTGGTTCCAAGCTTATTTTCACTCGAATTAAGCGTGTTTTCACCTATATAAAAAATTTCTCCAAATACTATACCCTCTATCAAAACAGGGGCATTTTTGCGCAAAAA
>JAZOVP010000076.1:0-1030 GCA_045658765.1 Eubacteriales bacterium
ATCGTGATGATATGTCTTATCCGTATCGTGAAAGATTGAAAAAATAAGCTTTTCCACTTGTAAAAACGGTCAAGAAAAGTTCTTTTTTCAAGGGAGCGGGATCGGCGCTCCAGTGAAAAATTCAATATCAGAATCATTGCAAGAAGCACGCATCCCGTGGCAATCAGAGCGCCCTCCTGTAATTCCCCCGCATAGCTCATTTCCATTGCAATGTTGGCGGTAAGCACGCGGAAACTGCGGAAAAGTCCTTTGGGGTAGGTTGGAGCATTTCCCGCAACCAAAATAACAGCCATGGTTTCTCCTAAGGCGCGTCCCAGACCTAAGAGCAGTGCGTTCCGCATGCCGGAGCGCGCCGCGGGAACCATTGTGCAAAAAACGGCTTCTTTGTGCGAGCATCCAAGCCCTATCGCTCCCGCATAATAATGCTCGGGAACCGCCTCTAAGGCGGTTTTGAACAGCGCTACCACGGTTGGCAGGATCATACTTCCCAAAATCAGAGTGGTTGCCAAAAGTCCGCTTCCGTTGGTTGGAGCAAATTTCGATAGGATCGGCAACAAAAAGGAAATGCCAAAAAAACCGTATACGACCGATGGGATTCCCGCTAACAGGAGCACCAAGGAATTGCAAATGCCGCGCAATTTTTGAGGGCAGAAGAAAACCAAAAAAACAGCAAAGGAAAGTCCGAGTGTTCCACCGAAGAGAAGGGACAGTGTTCCTGTGAGAAGCGTTCCCACTAACATCGGAAAAATGCCGTAATTGCCTGCGGGAATTGCCGTATCATAGGTATCGGATCGGTCGGGGGACCACACGTCCCCAAACAAAAAATCCTTTATACCGATCTTGGCAAAAAACGGTATGCTTTTTACAATTAAAAAGGCAAAAATATCGCGAAAGATCCTTGGTTTTCTGATGTAAGTGATTGCGCCGCTTCTGTGAAACGCGCATAACCGAAAAAAACTCGGAAAAAATATAAAAAACTCTTGACAAACACAGAAAAATGTGTTATCATATCGCCTGTAAAGAAAAACGC
>JAZOVP010000077.1:0-1273 GCA_045658765.1 Eubacteriales bacterium
CGGAGCGCTGCTCCATATGAAAGATGCAGGTCTTCGGGATACCGCGAAGCAGAAAATGCGTATGTTCGGTTCCACAAGCCCCAGCTATCTTATAATGCTTTCAGCGGACAAATGCGCCGAATACCTTGAAACAAAGGCAAAATTTGATTTTGCAATGCTCAACGGAAAAGTCGCGAACCTGCGTTACAAAGCTTTTGAGCACGGGCTTGCACCGAAAACCCGCAATGTGGAGCCTGCAAGGCTCACCCTTTCCGTAACTTCAACGGAAATGACCGGAGAAGAATTCGGCAAAAAGCTCCGTGAGCACGGAATCGAGCCTGAATACGTCAATGATGAATGGGCGGTGCTCATGGCTTCTCCTTTCAATACCGAAAAAGATTTTGAAAGAGTCGCAAAATTCATCGAAGATACCTTCGGCAACGGTTTTGCCGCATTCGAAGAAAGACTTTCGCCCATGCCGGAAAAAGCAATGAGCATCCGTGATGCGGTTTTTGCAAAAAGCGAAGAGATCGCAACCGAAAACGCAGTTGGAAGAATTGCCGCAAGGCTCAATCTTCCCTGTCCGCCATGTATCGCTCTGGCGATTCCGGGCGAAATCATTGGCGAAAAACTTGCAGCGCTTCTCAAAAAATACGGCGTTCATAAAATCAATGTTGTAAAATAAAAAATCCGCAAAGCGGTCAAAATATTACATATTCTTCCCAAGGAGGACAAATAATATGAAAATGATCATGGCAATCGTATCCGGCGATGACAGCAGCGCTGTTTCCGCAGCACTTACCAAATCCAGATACTCCGTAACAAAACTTGCCACCACCGGCGGTTTTCTTATGAGCGGAAACACCACCTTCCTCATCGGTGTAAACGATGATCAGGTGGAGGATGTTATCTCCATCATCGCAAAACACAGCAAAAAACGCAAACAGATGGTTCCCAACAACAGCTTCGACGTTGGCATGTATTCCGCATTCCCGGTAGAAGTAACCGTTGGCGGTGCAACTGTTTTCGTAATGAACGTCGAACATTTCGAGAAGGTATAAAATGCCCGGAATCCATGAGCTGAAAAGAACGCTTTCCGCTTCTTTGCGCGAAGGTGTTCTTTCCCACGCTGTTCTGATAGAAGGAGAAAAAGGCACCGGCAGAAAAGAGCTTGCAATGTGGCTTGCAAAAGCCATCCTTTGCAAAAGCGAAAATCCACCCTGCGATGCCTGTTCCGTCTGCAGAAAAATAAAAAGCGGCAACCATCCGGACGTGGAGATTTTCGGAGAAAGCG
>JAZOVP010000078.1:0-17078 GCA_045658765.1 Eubacteriales bacterium
AATTTTCTTCATATCAACAAATTTATGGTGATATGTCGAATTTTGTATCAAAAAATCGACTGTTTTCGGCAAATATACTATTGAAAAAAGATTTTCTTCTTGATATAATAGTAGACAATGAGAATTATTATGGAGAAAATCCGAAAGTGAGGAACATTTATGGAATATCGCATCGAACACGATTCTATGGGTGAGGTAAAAGTCCCCGCCGATAAATATTGGGCAGCGCAAACCCAAAGAAGCCACGAAAACTTCAAAATCGGGGTTGACATTGAAACCATGCCGCGCGAAATCACCCGCGCATTCGGCATTCTGAAAAAAGCTGCCGCCATCGCAAACCACTCTTTAAAGCCCGAAAAGATGACCGCAGAAAAGCTTGATGCCATCAAAACCGCTTGCGACGAAGTGATCAGCGGTTCGCTCAACGATCATTTCCCCCTCGTGGTATGGCAAACCGGTTCGGGCACCCAATCCAATATGAATGCAAACGAAGTGATCGCCAATCGCGGAAATGAAATCGCAGGCAAAAAGATCCTTCATCCCAACGACGACATCAATATGTCTCAGAGCTCCAACGATACCTTCCCCACCGCAATGCACATTGCCGCAGTGGAAGCCATCGAAAACAAACTCTTCCCCGCAATGGATCTTCTGATCTCCACCCTTCTTCGCCTTGAAAAAGAAAATGAAGGCATTGTAAAGAGCGGAAGAACCCATCTGCAGGATGCCACCCCCGTAACCTTCTCTCAGGAAATTTCCGGTTGGAGAACCAGTCTTGAAAAAGATAAAGAGCTCTTGAAAACCTCTTTGGTTCACTTGCACGAACTGGCGCTCGGCGGCACCGCCGTTGGCACCGGTCTGAATACCCCCAAGGGCTTTGCCGAAAAGGTTGCAGAAGCGGTTTCCGAAATCACCGGCAAACCCTTCATCACCGCTCCCAATAAATTCCATGCCCTCACCTCCAAGGATGAGCTCGTATTCGCCCACGGCGCAATGAAAGCTCTTGCCGCCGATCTGATGAAAATCGCAAACGATATTCGCTGGCTCGCAAGCGGCCCCCGTTTGGGTCTCGGCGAAATCTTCATTCCCGAAAACGAACCCGGCTCCTCCATCATGCCCGGCAAAGTAAACCCCACCCAGTGTGAAGCGGTTACCATGGTTGCCGTTCAGGTAATGGGCAACGATGTGGCAGTGGGAATGGCAGCAAGCCAAGGCAATTTCGAACTGAATGTGTTTATGCCCGTTTGCATTTACAATTTCCTTCAGTCCGCCCGCCTTCTTGCCGAAGCAATCGTTTCGTTCCACAACAACTGCGTGGTTGGCATCAAAGCAAACAAAGAAAAAATGCACGCAAACCTTCACAACTCCCTCATGCTGGTTACCGCACTCAATCCCTATATCGGATATGAAAACGCGGCAAAAACCGCAAAGAAGGCATTCAAGGAAAATATTTCCCTCAAAGAGGCCTGCGTGGCACTCGGCTTTTTAACCGCCGAAAAATTCGACGAAGTATTCCATCCCGAACAGATGGTTTAATAAAACGCGAAAGGAACTCGATATGGTATTTCAATATTATCCCGGTTGCACCTTAAGAACCAAAGCAAAAGAGCTTGATCGCAAAGCAAAAAAAGCCGCTGAAGCTTTGGGTGTTACCTTAAACGAAATCCCCGAATGGCAGTGCTGCGGCGGTTGCTACCCCGTGGCAAAAGATGAAATTGCCACCAAACTTTCCGCCGTGCGCGTTCTCATGCAGGCAAAAGAGGCAAATACCCCCGTGGTTACCGTATGCTCGGCTTGCCACAACGTATTAAAGCGCGTGAACCACGATATGCGCTCCGATGCGGATATCCGCGATCGTGCAAATCGCTATCTGCAAAACGAAACTCCTTATGAAGGCGAAGCCGAAGTGATTCACTTCATTGAAATGCTCCGCGATAAGGTTGGATTCGATAAAATCCGCGAAGCCGTGAAAAATCCTCTCACGGGAAGAAAGATCGCCGCTTATTATGGCTGCCTTCTTCTCCGCCCCGGCAAGGTGATGGCGTTCGACGATCCCGAAAACCCCACCATCATTGAAGATTTCATCCGTGCTTTGGGTGCAGAACCCGTAAGCTATGCCTATCGCAACGAATGCTGCGGCGCATATCTTGCTTTGGAAGATAAAGAAGCCACCCAAAAGAAATCCGGCGCCGTTCTCCGCAATGCAAAGGCCGCAGGAGCAGAGTGTGTGATCACCGCCTGCCCGCTTTGCCTTTACAATCTTCAAAAGAGCGGATCCGATCTTCCGGTTTTGTATTTTACCGAGCTTCTCTTTGAAGCCCTGGGATTGGAATAAGGAGGAATTATGGAACAGAAGAATCTAAAAGAAGAGATTCTGCGTATCAGCGGTGTCAATCCCCGCAAATGTATGAAATGCGGAAAGTGCAGCGGCACCTGCCCCTCTTACGATGAAATGGAATTCCACCCCCATCAGTTTGTTTCGATGGTGGAAAGCGGAAACATCGAACCCTTAATGGAATCCGATTCTCTTTATAAGTGCCTTACTTGCTTTGCCTGCGTGGAGCGTTGCCCCCGTCAGGTAGAACCCGCAAAGCTGATCGAAGCCGTGCGTCTTGCCGTGATCCGTCAGCAAGGCAAAAATCACTTAAAACCCGATCACATTCCCGCTCTCTTGGATGAAGATATGCCCCAGCAAGCGCTGGTATCTGCCATGAGAAAATACGCGAAATAGGAGGACAATATGCAAAGAATCGGCGTATTCGTTTGCTGGTGCGGTAGTAACATCGCCGCCACCGTTGATGTAAAAGCCGTTGCCGAAGCGCTCGGAAAAGAGCCCGGCGTGGTTTATTTCGAAGATTATCAGTACATGTGCTCCGAAGAAGGGCAAAACAAGATCAAAAATGCGATCCGTGATTATAAGCTCACCGGCGCTGTGGTCTGCTCCTGCTCTCCCCGTATGCACGAAAACACCTTCCGCAAAGCTGCCGCCGCCGCAGGAATCAACTCCTTCATGGTGGAAATTGCCAATATTCGCGAGCAGTGCTCCTGGATCCATAAGGATAAAGAAAGCGCCACCGAAAAGGCAATCGTTTTAGGCAGAGCCGCCATTGCCAAAGTGCATCTCAACGCTCCCCTCACCGCAGGCGAAAGCCCCGTGGTAAAAAGAGCGCTCGTGATCGGTGGCGGTATCGCAGGGATCCAAACTGCGCTCGATATTGCCGATGCCGGCTTTGAAGTCGACATTGTGGAAAAGAAACCCACCATCGGCGGCAAAATGAGCCAGATCGATAAAACCTTCCCCACCCTCGACTGTGCCGCGTGCATCCTCACCCCCAAAATGGTAGATGTTGCGCAAAACGATAAGATCCGTATCTTCTCGTTCTCGGAAGTAGATTCCGTGAAGGGCTTTGTGGGTAATTTCAATGTTTCCATTCGCCGCAAGGCAAGATTTGTGGATGAAACCAAGTGCACCGGATGCGGACTTTGCACCGAAAAATGTCCTCAGAAGAAAGTGCCCAATGAATTCAACCTCGGCCTTGATCAAAGAAGAGCAATCTATATTCCCTTCGCGCAGGCAGTGCCGAAGGTAGCCACCATCGATCCCGATTACTGCACCATGCTCAAAACCGGCAAGTGCGGTGTTTGTTCCAAAATCTGCACCGCAGGTGCGATTGATTATAAGCAGGAAGACACTTTTGTGGAAGAGCAGTACGGTGCAATCGTGGTTGCAACGGGATTCAATCCCATCGAACTGAATCAATATGATGAATTCGCTTATTCCCAGTCGCCCGACGTGGTAACCAGCTTGGAATTCGAGCGCATCATGAACGCAGCAGGCCCCACCGGCGGCACCCTCCTTCGTCCTTCCGATGGAGAACATCCCCATAAGATCGTGTTTGTTCAGTGTGTGGGAAGCCGTGAAGACGGTGGCGGATGCGGAAAAACCTATTGTTCCAAGATCTGCTGTATGTATACCGCAAAGCACGCAATGCTCACCCGCGAAAAATATCCCGATACCGAAGTTTATGTGTTCTATATCGATGTTCGTACCCCCGGTAAGAACTTTGATGAATTCTATCGCAGAGCAGTAGAAGAATACGGTGTTCACTATATTAAAGGTATGGTAGGAAAAGTTTCTCCCGAAAACGGAAAACTTATGGTTCGCGCTTCCGACCTGATTGAAAACAAGCAGCTCACAATCGATGCCGATATGGTGGTGCTTGCCGCCGCAATCGAGCCCGATAAAACTGCTCGTCCCTTGGCCACCAAGCTCACCGCTTCGATGGATACCAACGATTTCTTCACCGAAGCGCATCCCAAGCTTCGTCCCGTGGAAAGCCCCACCGCAGGTATTTTCCTGTCCGGTTGCTGCCAGGGCCCGAAGGATATTCCCGAAACCGTTGCTCAGGCATCCGCCTGTGCGGCAAAAGTAATCGGTCTTCTCGCAAAGAACTCCCTCACTTGCAACGCTTGTGTGGCTCATCCCAATGAAATGATGTGTAATGGATGTTCTTCCTGCGAAAAAGTTTGTGCATACGGCGCTATTACTTATGAAGAAAAAGAATTCCGTATGCCCGATCGCACCACGAAAGTTAGAAGAGTGGCCAGCGTGAATCCTGCCGTTTGTCAGGGATGCGGTGCTTGTACCGTTGCCTGTCCCAGCGGCGCTATGGATCTTCACGGATTTTCCAACAGACAAATTATGGCGGAGGTAGATGCAATATGCAAATAGAAGAAAAGTTTGAACCCACCATCGTTGCCTTTTGCTGCAACTGGTGTTCCTATGCAGGCGCTGACCTCTCCGGTACCAACCGTCTTCAGTACCCTGCCAATGTAAAAATCATCCGCGTACCCTGCTCTTGCAGAGTGAATCCCATGTTCATCCTTCGCGCCTTCCAAAAAGGCGCAGACGGTGTGATCCTTTGCGGATGCCACCCCGGCGACTGCCACTATACCACCGGCAACTATTTCACTCGTCGCCGTATGACCCTTCTCTTCTCGATGCTCAATTTCCTTGGTATCGAGCGCGATCGTTTCCGTTTGGAATGGGTGAGCGCAGCAGAAGGTGCAAAGTTTGCCAAAACGATGAATGAATTTGTTGCCGCAGTAACAAAACTCGGCAAAAACCGCAGATTGGAGGATCTCAGATGCAACAAGTAATCCGTGAAAAAGCCATCGAGCTTCTCAAATCCGGAAAGGTAAATCGTGTGCTCGGTTGGACCGAAGGCGAATTTTTCTATGATCAAACCCCCGAAATCTTCACCACCCCCGAAGAAATCGAGAAAAAATTCGTATACAACGGTTTTTCCGCCGCAAACCTTTCTAAGTATTTAGTAAAAGAAAGTGCAAAAGAAGGCGTGATCGCAGTTTTCTTAAAGCCCTGCGATTCCTATTCCTTCAGCCAGCTCTTGAAAGAGCACCGCATCAAGCGTGAAAACGTTTGGGCAGTTGCCATTCCCTGCGAAAGAAAACTCGATGTGGAAAAGCTCCGCAAAATGGGTCTTCGCGGTATCACTTCCATTTCCGAAGAAGGCGAAACCCTCGTGGTTTCCACCCTCTACGGCGAAAAGAAGATCGATCGCAAAGAAGCAATCGCAGAAAGATGCGAAAACTGCAAGAGCCATAAGCACACCATTTTCGATGAAACCCTTGCCGAAGAAGGCGAAAACTTTGATTCCAATCGCTTTGGCAAAGTGGAAGAGCTCGAAAATATGACCGAAGAAGAAAGATTCTCCTTCTGGCAGAAAGAGCTTTCCCGTTGCATCCGTTGCAATGCGTGCCGCAATGTTTGCCCCGCTTGCACCTGCGAAAAATGCGTGTTCGACAATGCCGCTTCCGGCATCGAAAACAAAGCTCCCGCTTCTTCTTTCGAAGAGCAAAATTTCCACATCATCCGTGCCTTCCACGTGGCAGGTAGATGTACCGATTGCGGCGAATGTTCCAGAGTTTGCCCTCAAAGCATTCCTCTGCACCTTTTGAACCGCAAATTCATCAAAGACATCAATGAATTCTATGGTGAATATCAGGCAGGAGAAAATCCCGAAGAAAAAGCTCCTCTGAACAATTTCACCTTCGACGATATGGAACCGGCAGATGCCTTCCGGAAGGGAGAGTAATAATATGAAGAAAATTTTGCTTTCAAAACTTCCCGAGCTTTTTGCCGCCATTGAAAAAAGCCAAGCGCTTTATCTTCCTGTCGACACCGATTGCGGCGCAGAATTCAAAAAGTATGAAAACGGCGATTCGCTTTCCTTTGCCTGCAATACCAATCGTTCCGCCAAAGATTTCTTCTTCCCGCAAGTGGAAAACATGGCAAACTTCAAGGTAGAAGGCAAAAAGATCGAAATCATCGATATCAGAAAAGAAGCAGAAGATTTCGTGATCTTCGGTGCCAGAGCTTGCGATGTGAAGAGCTTTGAAATCCTCGATCGCGTTTTCCTGCAAGATCCTGTGGATACCTTCTATAAAAATAGAAGAGAACATTCCACCGTGATCGCTCTTGCTTGCTCCATGCCCGAAGAAACTTGCTTCTGCCAAACCTTCGGAATCGATGCGGCAAATCCCGCAGGCGATGTGAGCGCATGGATCGTGGGCGAAGAACTCTTCCTTTCGGCAAACACCGAAAAAGGAAAAGCCCTTCTGGATTCCATCGCATCCGTTCTTGAAGATGGCGATGAAAAGAAAGTATCCGAAGAAAAAGAAAAAATCGGCGCAATCCTTGCAAAACTTCCCTTGCAGAATCTGCCCGTTGATCACTTCAAAGCGGAAAAATTGATGGAGCACTTCTCCGATCCCAAGTGGGCTTCGCTCTCGAAGGCCTGCCTCGGATGCGGAACCTGCACCTTCGTTTGCCCCACTTGCCAGTGTTTCGACATTCGCGATTTCGATACCGGCCACGGAATCGAGCGTTATCGCTGCTGGGATTCCTGCATGTATTCCGATTTCACTCAGATGGCAGCAGATCAGCCCCGCCACACTCAGCTTGAGCGTTTCCGTCAAAGATTTATGCACAAGCTCGTATATTACCCCGCAAACAACGAAGGAATCTACGGTTGTGTGGGTTGCGGCAGATGCCTTGCAAAATGCCCCATTTCCATGAATATTGCCAAAGTAATCAAAGAGATAGGAGGGGAAAAGTAATGGAAAAAGAAGCTTTGATCCCCGAAGTGGGTGTGGTCACCGATATTCGGATCGATACCCCCGATGTAAAAACCTTCCGTGTGGTAACCCCCGAAGGCAAAAAGCCCTTTGTGCACATTCCCGGTCAGTGCGCAATGCTTTCAATCCCCGGCGTGGGCGAGGCGCTCTTCTCGATCACCTCTTCCCCCACCAACACCGAATTTATGGAATTCTCCATCAAAAAATGCGGCTGTGTTACCAGCTTTCTCCATGCCATTGAACCCGGTCAGTATGTAACCATTCGCGGCCCCTATGGCAACGGCTTCCCCGTGGAAAGCGCATTCAAGGGCAAAGATATGCTCTTTGTGGCAGGCGGTATCGGTCTTGCACCGCTTCGCTCTGTAATCAATTACTGCCGTCACTACCGTGAAAACTACGGCTCGATCGACATCGTTTACGGTTCCCGCTCCATGCAGGATCTGGTAGACTACAACGAAATCATGGAAGAGTGGTGCAAGGAAGACGGAATCAACGTTCACCTCACCATCGACCGCGAGCAGCCCGAATGGAACGGCCACGTTGGCTTTGTTCCCAACTTCGTGAAAGAACTCGGTTTTGATACCAATAAAACCGCCGTGCTCTGCGGCCCTCCCATTATGATCAAGTTCACCCTTGCCGGTCTTCAAGAAATCGGCTTTCAAAAGGATCAAATCTATACCACGCTTGAAATGCGCATGAAATGCGGCATCGGCAAGTGCGGCAGATGCAACCTCGGTGATAAGTTTATCTGTAAAGACGGACCCGTCTTCCGCTTCGACCAGTTGGAAGAACTTCCCGACGAATATTAATGAATCGAAAGGAAAAATCAATGGAACAAACAGTCAATATTTTCTTGTACGGCAAAAAATATGCCGTACCCGCCAATCTCACCATTATGGGTGCGATGGAATATGCCGGCTACCAGCTGGTTCGCGGTTGCGGTTGCCGCAACGGCTTCTGCGGCGCTTGCGCCACCATTTACCGCATTAAAGGCGATACCGAACTCAAGGTTTGCCTTGCCTGCCAAACCAAAGTGGAAGATAATATGTATATCGCAACCCTTCCCTTCTTCCCCCTCGTAAAGCAGGTTTACGATATGGAAAAGATCGCTCCCACCGAGCAGATCATGATGCAGCTTTATCCCGAAATTTATAGCTGTATCGGATGCAATGCGTGCACCAAGGCATGCACTCAGGGGCTCAATGTTATGCAGTATATCGCATTCGCTCAGAGAGGCGAATATGAAAAATGCGCAGAAGAAAGCTTCGACTGCGTGATGTGCGGTGTTTGCTCTTCCCGTTGCCCCGCAGGCATCAGCCATCCTCAGGTTGCAATGCTCGCCCGTCGTTTGAATGGTAAATACCTCGCTCCCAAGTGCGATCACCTTGAAGATCGCGTGAAAGAGATCAACGACGGCACCTTCAAGGAATTGCTTGAGGGCTTAATGCAAAAACCCATCGAAGAGCTCAAAGAGCTCTACAACACCAGAGAAATCGAGAAGTAAGGAGGGAAGAAAAATGTATCCGGAAAATATTCGCCTTTCCATGGAAAAAGTGGAGGCAAACAGAAAAGCAAATGCTGCCACCGAACCCAGAAGAATGACAGCCGAAGAAAAAGAAAAGCTCCTTGCTACTTTCCATCCCGACTATATCCAAGAACAGTTCACCACCTTGAATGTGGGCCCCAATAAGGGTCAGAAAGTTCCGCTCGAACTTCGCGCCCTCTTGGAAGCAAATCCCAGAATCAAGGGAATGAAGATTGATCTTGATAAAATCGATTACGATGTTGACGTTCTCGTGATCGGCGGCGGCGGAGCCGGCTCCAGTGCTGCCATCGAAGCCCATGAAAAGGGCGCGAATGTTATGATCGTAACCAAGCTCCGTATCGGCGATGCCAACACCATGATGGCAGAAGGCGGTATTCAGGCGGCTGATAAGCCCAACGACTCCCCCGCCATCCACTATGTAGATGCTCTCGGCGGCGGCCACTTTGCCAATAAGCCCGAGCTTCTTTATCGCCTTGTTACCGAAGCTCCCGATGCCATCAAATGGCTCAACGAACTCGGTGTGGAATTCGATAAAATGCCCGATGGCACCATGGTAACCACCCACGGCGGCGGTACCAGCCGCAAGAGAATGCACGCTGCAAAAGACTATTCCGGCGCAGAAATTATGCGTACTCTTCGCGATGAAGTATTCAACCGTCAGATCCCCGTGGTTGATTTCACCTCCGCGATCGAGCTCATTCTCGATGAAGAAGGCAAGGCAGCAGGTGCGGTTCTCCAGAATATGGAAACCGGCGAAATCCTGATTGCTCGTGCCAAAACCGTGATCATCGCCACCGGCGGATGCGGACGTCTTCACTATCAGGGCTTCCCCACCTCAAACCACTACGGCGCCACCGCCGACGGTTTGATCCTCGGTTATCGTGCCGGTGCAAAGCTTCTTTATGCCGACACTCTGCAGTACCATCCCACCGGTGCCGCATACCCCGAACAGATCTTCGGTGCTCTTGTTACCGAAAAAGTTCGTTCCTTGGGCGCAATGCTCATCAACGTTGACGGTGTTCCCTTTATGCACCCCCTCGAAACCCGCGACGTTTCTGCCGCTTCCATCATTCGCGAATGCAAAGAGCGCGGCAAGGGCATCGAAACTCCCGAAGGATTCGGCATCTGGCTCGATACTCCCATGATCGAACTCAAGGGCGGCGAAGGCACCATCGAAAAGAGAATTCCCGCTATGATGAGAATGTTTGGCAAATACGGCATCGATATTCGCAAAGAACCCATTCTCATTTATCCCACCCTTCACTATCAAAACGGTGGTCTTGAAATCAAAGCCGATAATGAAACCGGCGTGAAAAACCTTTACGTTGCAGGCGAAGCCGTTGGCGGTATCCACGGCAGAAACCGCTTGATGGGCAACTCCCTTCTCGATATCATCGTATTCGGTAGAAGCGCAGGTAAAAACGCGGCAGACAGAGCAAAAGAAACCAAAACCGGCAAGCTCTCTCTGGCCCATGTTGATGCTTTCGTAAACGAAATGGAAAAAGCAGGTGTGAAATCCGATATGGTTTCCCCCAAGCTCCTCCCCGATTACGCAAAGAAATTCTAAAAACAAAAACAGCAGATCAAATTGATCTGCTGTTTTTTTATTTATTTTTATCTTTTTTATTTCATTCGATCCTTCTTCCAAAGAAGAAGAGCGGAAAGAAAAAGTAAAATTGTGATCCCAAGCCCCGCGATGGAATAAAAGCGAATTCCATAAAGAATGGGGCAAATCGAAAGGATCGAAGCTGCAAAAGAAAGGAAAAACGCGCTATTTTCTGCCTTTTCTCCGTTTTTTATCAGCGAAAACAAGAGCGAAAGCACCAAAAATGCAGTGAGAATTGCGGTCATCAAGGGGAAAAAGTTGCCATTTCCATAGGGAATCATACTAAAATAAGAAAAAGTTTCTCGAAATACCTTGCCTTCAGGATTGGCAAAATTACAAACTGCACCCCAAGGCAAAATTTCCAAAACAAGCGCCGAAAGAGCGAAAACAAAAGAAAAAACTTTTTTCATCTTTTTCTCCTTATTCGGTTTTTGAAAACAAACGAAAAGCATTGTTCCAAAAAATATTCAGAACTGTTTTTTCCGAAAGATAGCATTTTAAAAGGGCATCGAAAAGTTTTGGGTAATCCTGCACCCCCGAAAATCCGATCGGAAGCGAATCGCAACCATCCAAATCACCGCCGAGTGCAATATGCTCCCCTTCGGGATCGAGTTCCAAAAAATGCAAAATATGGCGGCAAACGGTATCGAAATCGGCATTCTCGCCCAAAAATGCGGAATACAAATTGATTCCCACCAAACCGCCCGTTTCCTTGATGGCAAGGAATTGATCGTCGGTGAGGTTTCGAGAATGATTGCACACTGCGCGGCTATTGGAATGGGTGGCAAGAATGGGCTTTTTCGCCATTTTCACAAGATCCCAAAATCCCTCATCGCTGATATGGCTCACATCAAGAAAAATCCCAAGCCGCTCTGCTTCGCGCGCATAATCTCTGCCGCGATCGGTGAGTCCTCCGCCCGTGATATGAGAGCCAACAAGGGGATTTTTTTCGTTCCACCCCAAGGTGGAAATGCGAAATCCCTCTTCGAAAAGCCCTTCCAGAGCCATGGGAGAAAAATCAAAGCCCGCAGTGCCTTCAATGGTGAAAATTGCCGACATTTTTCCCTCTCGATCATTTTGGGCAATCTCTTCCCCGCTTCGCGCAGGCAGAATGGAATCGGAATTTTTAGAAATCTCGCGAGAAAGCGCTTCTTTTTTCTCGAAAAACGCCTTCTTTGGATCTTCATAAAGATCGGGAGAAGTAAATGAGGCAAAGCACTGAGCATACGAAGAAAAGATTTTTGCGCGCTCTAAATCAATATGACCGCGGTTTTTTCGCAAAGACTGCCCCTCGGCCAAAAGATCGGAAGTATCGCAGTGCAAATCGAAAACAGGAATCTTCATTTTATAATTGCTTTAAAAGGGCTTCCAGCGCCTTTGCACGGTGGCTGATTTTATTTTTTTCTTCGGCGGGAAGTTCTGCGGCGGTTTTGCCGAATTCGGGCAGATAAAAATAGGGATCATATCCGAATCCGCCATCTCCCTTCGGAGTATCGATAATCTCGCCGTGAAGATAACCTTCGGAATGAAGCTCTTTTCCATCGGGAAAAGAAAGACTGATCGCGCAGGCATAATGCGCTTTGCGATTGGCTTTTCCGCGAAGTTTTTCAATCAGAAGTCGGTTGTTTGCCTCGTCGTCGCCATGGCGACCGCAAAAGCGAGCGGAATAAATTCCGGGTGCGCCGTCGAGCGCATCCACGCAGATTCCGCTATCATCGGCAAGGGCCGCAAATCCCGAGATTTCGGCAATCTCCCTTGCTTTTTTTTGCGCGTTTTCCAAAAAGGTGGCGCCGTCTTCGATGGTTTCGTGATCGATCCCTGCTTCTTTGATCGAAAGGATCTCATCGAATTTTCCGCCCAGAATGGCACGAATCTCGCGGAGCTTGCCCGCATTTGACGATGCAATGATCAGTTTCATTTTAGTCCTCGTAGATGGGGAATTTTTCGCAAAGAGCCATAACCTCGCGGCTTACTCTTTCCTTATTGGCTTCAAAATCGAGCGCAATATCGCGAATCCAAAGCGCGATCTTTTCCATTTCCTCCACTCCGAAGCCGCGGCTGGTAACAGCAGGGGCACCAAGGCGGATACCGCTGGTTACAAAGGGGCTTTCGGGATCGTCGGGAATGGCGTTTTTATTGACTGTGATATGCACTTCATCAAGGCGCGCCTGCATCTCTTTTCCGGTAACACCGAAATTGCGAAGGTCGATGAGCATGAGGTGATTATCGGTGCCTCCCGAAACTACGCGGAAGCCCGCCTTTTCCATGGCCTTTGCAAGTGCAGAAGCGTTTTCGATAATTTTCTTTTGATATTCTTTAAATTCGGGAGTCATTGCCTCGGCAAAGGAAACTGCCTTTGCGGCAATGATATGCTCGAGGGGGCCGCCCTGAAGACCGGGGAATACCGCCTTATCGATCTGCTTTGCGAGTTCTGCTTTGCAAAGGATGAGGCCGCCTCTGGGGCCGCGCAGGGTTTTATGGGTGGTGGTGGTTACCACATCGGCAAAAGGCACGGGCGAGGGATGAAGCCCTGCTGCCACAAGACCCGCAATGTGCGCCATATCCACCAAATAATAAGCGCCCACCTCTTTTGCAATTTCACCGATCTTTTCAAAATCGATGGTGCGGGAATAAGCAGAAGCACCCGCGATGATCATTTTGGGCTTGCATTCCAAAGCTTTTTGGCGAATGGCTTCATAATCGAGCACTTCGCTCTTTTCATCAACCCCGTAGGATACGATATTATAATATTTACCCGAAATATTGGCGGGAGAACCATGAGAAAGATGGCCGCCATGGGCAAGAGAAAGACCCATCACCGTATCGCCCGGCTGAACAAGAGCCAAAAATACGGCAAGATTTGCGCTCGCGCCGCAATGGGGCTGAACATTTGCATGATCGGCACCGAAAAGTTTCTTTGCGCGCTCGATGGCAAGGGTTTCCACTTCGTCGATATATTCGCAACCGCCATAATAGCGCTTGCCGGGATAACCTTCTGCATATTTATTGGTGAGCACAGTACCTGCCGCCAAAAGAACAGCTTTGGAAACAATGTTTTCAGAAGCGATCAGTTCGATGTTGTGTCTTTGGCGGGAGAGTTCGCGATCACAAGCGGCATAAAGTTCGGCATCGTAATGTTTCAGTTCCTCAAAAAAATTCATATCTTTCTCCTTTTAATTATATTCATTCTTTATAAATTGATTTCTTTCCAACCGTTTTTTCCAAGACACTCAATCGAAGAAAAGCCGGTTTTCTTTAAAAGCTCGATCGATTCGGGAAAATAGGTATCCAGCGTTTCCACTCTATGGGAATCCCCGTTTAAAACAAGTTTTCCGCCTTTTTGAGCAATGCGGGAAAGAAAGGGAGAGGCGGGATAGGGCAAAGTTTTATACCCGCGGGAAATCGCGCCGGTATTCACTTCGATTCGGGGCGCGGTTTTGATCACTTCATCGAGCGCTTCGAGCGCGATCTTTTGATAAATTTCATCCTCATCATCGAAAAGAGAAAATTTATTAATAAGATCAAAATGCCCAAGCACATCGAATCCGCCTTTTTGCGACATGGTTGCCACAAGATCGAAATAGCGGCGGGCAAGCTCATAATGATCTCCCCTACCGTGCTTAGAGATAAAATCAAAAAGATATTCCTTTTTCTGATCCACGGGAAACCATTCATCGCCAACAAAAATATAGTGCACGGATGCGATGGTATAATCAAAACCCGAAAGATCTTTTTTGCTATCGTTATCAAGTTCGATTCCGCAAAGAACATCGATCTTATCTTCATATTTCTTTTTCAGCTCGGAAAGAAGAATTTGATATTCCTCATACTCGCTTTCGAGCAGGCAGTACTGCGATTGAAACCAAACTTCGCTATGATCGGAAATTCCGATCGAAGAAAAGCCAAGATCAATCGCGCCGAGGATCATTTCCTCGGGAGTATTTTTTCCATCGGAGAAGGTGGTGTGAGTGTGGATATTGGAATACTGCATCATTTCCTCTATTTCAATCCGAAAAGACGAATGGCATTTTCGGAAAGGATTTTTTTATTGGCTTCTTCCCCCAGATCAAGGGAAAAAAAAGTATCAAGCTCGGTTAGCGGATTCCACATCGGATAATCCGAACCGAAAAGCACCCGATCAAAGCCCCAACGGCAAATCAATTCTTTTGCTTTTTTCACATCGAAAAACGGGAAGGTGGAAGAGCAATCCACATACAAATTCTTTTTATCGGAAAGCTTTTCACACGCCTCTTCCCAAATCGACCAGCCCGCAAGGTGCGCTCCGATCACGGTGAGATTTTCATAAATATCAAGAATGGGTAAAAGGCGATTGGGATTGGAAAAATCATAGCGGTAATCGCCGGTATGAATCAAAACGGGAATCCCCGCTTTTTCGCAAAGTTCATAAATTTTCAGGCAGCGAAAATCATCGAGCTTAAATGCCTGAATATCGGGATGAAGCTTTACCCCGCGAAGACCAAGCTCGAGAAGATGCTCAACATCGCCGCGAATATCCTCGCTCTCGGGATGAAGGGTGCCAAAGCCGAAAAAGCAATCGGGATTGGCCTTCACCTCAGAGGAAATAAAATCATTGATCGAGCGCACCTGATGAGCAGTGGTGGCAACAGAATGAACAAGGCACCGATGGATTCTGCCTGTTTTTAAAATATCCAAAAGCCCCGAGGTGGTGCCGTCGCAAGCGGCGGTGGTGCCATAAAAACGATCGGTTCCCGCGCAGGCCTTGGCGGCAATTTTTTCGGGATAAATATGGCAATGGGCATCAATTACGGGGAAGGGTGCTGTCATCGAATTACTCCTTATTCTAAATCAAAACCATTCTACATCATTTTGCTCTTTTTTTCAATAGAATCAGGGAAGAATCTTTTCTTTTCCCTTGAAAAAAAGGAAAAAATGATTTACAATATCCTTATCAAAATCGAAGGAGAAATCAAGATGATTTTCGATACCGTTTCCTTGCCCTTCGGCGGGAAAAATAATGCTACTTTAAAGATTTATTGCCAGGAATCCGATCCGATTCAAACTCTGCAGGCGCGCCCCACGGTGCTTGTTTTCCCCGGCGGCGGCTATGAAGGCACTTCCTTCCGCGAAGCAGAATGTGTGGCTCTGAAATTCTGTTCCATCGGTTATAATGCTGCCGTTTTGGATTACAGCGCCTATGACGATGCCCGTTTTCCCCAGCCCCTTTGCGAAGCGGCGCTTGCTTTTAGCTATTTAAAAGAAAATCATAAAAAGTATAATATCAATCCCGATCTTATTTATACCTGCGGCTTTTCCGCGGGCGGGCACTTGGCGCTTTCGCTGGGTGTGTTTTGGAATCAAGCTTGGCTTGCCGAAAAAATCGGCAAAGAAAATTCCCTTTTGCGCCCCGCCGCCCAAATCATTTGCTATCCCGTGGTAACTTCCAATCCCGACTTTTGGCATAAAGGATCGATGATGCACCTTGTGGGTGATGAATCCAATGAAGAAGGGCTGAATCTTGTTTCCCTTGAGAATCACGTTTCCCCCGCCACTCCGCCCACCTTCCTTTGGACCACCCTCACCGATAAATCCGTGCCCTGCGAAAATTCGCTTCTTTTGGCAAACGCTTTCAGAAAAGAAGGTGTGCCCATGGAATTCCACCTTTTTGGTTGGGGCCCTCACGGCCTTTCCCTTGCTGATCGCACCGTGGAAACCAAGGTCAATCAAGATCGCCCCCAAAGAACCAATCAAATCAATCCCCATGTGGCAGAATGGTTCCCTCTTTGCAAAGCTTGGCTGGAATTTATGGAAAACCAAGAGAATTAAAGAAAAAGAACGACTCGATGAGTCGTTCTTTTTTCATTCATTCGCCGAGGCGGATATTGATCCCGCCGGAATTAGAATCTGATTTTTCAATATTGATATAAGGAGAGAGCAAGCGTGCCATATTCACAACGGGCATCGATTGAATATAAACCTTGCCGGGGCCTGTTACCACGGTGTGGAAAAGCCCTTCTCCTCCAAAGAACACATTCTTTGCTCCGCTCACGGTTTGAATATCCATCGTGCAGCTCTCGCTCATTGCGGCAAGATATCCCGTATCGATCACGATGCTCTCGCCCGCGGAAAGATCATATTCCTTGCAGTAGCCATCAATTTCAAGGAAAACCATTCCGCTTCCCGTGATTTTTTGCATAATAAAGCCCTCACCGCCGAAAAGCCCTTTCCCAAGGCGCTTTTGAAAATAAACGGAAGTTTGAAGCCCTTTTTCCATCGCCAGAAAACCGCGCTTCTGCACAATAATTCCTGCATTCGGCTGAACCTGAAACGGAATGATGGAGCCGGGAAATCCCGATGCCATCGCAATCAATCCCGCGCCGCCCACAGCGGTATATTCATTTAAGAAAACAGATTCTCCCGAGAAAAGGCGACCAAACGCTTTTTTGATCCCGCCGCCCGTGGTGGTGTTCATTTGCATATTCGGGCTCATCCAGCTCATCGCACCGCTTTGGGTGAAAAGCCCTTCCCCTGCTTCGGGATAGCAAATCAAAACGGGAAGATTCCCGCCTTCAATTTCATATCGAATCATAAAGAAATCCTCCTTTTCTTTCTACCTTTACCATATCATATTTTATTTAAAAAAACAAGATTTTTCACAAGAAAAAAAGAAACACTTCCTTTTGGGAAGTGTTTCTCTTTGGCTGAGCAGATGAAATTAAATTCGAACTTTTGTCCGTTTTCTTTTCTTCGCTTTCTAATTCCGTTAAAGTAATTGTTTCTGTTCCGTCC
>JAZOVP010000079.1:0-7201 GCA_045658765.1 Eubacteriales bacterium
ATGTCATGATTCTGATAAGTAACATTCTTTGCTTCTTGCTCTTTTTCAGAAACAATACTTTCACTCAAAAGTTTAGTATCAGAATTAATTTCTTGCGAATCAATGCGAAAACTTCCATTGAAAGTTTTATTTTCTGCATAGGTTTCATTACCAGAACCATAGCCCACTGCGGCTACGACATAACTAGTACCGTTGTTATACTTCACTCCCTTACCGAGGGTAACAGAGGTTTCAATCACATCGGTGCCATTCCAAGCATTTTCCCAGCCAATAAAGGCCTGCTTGGTGAAGTTATCGGCATAAATGCCGCCAGTGGCTGAGGAACCAAAGGAAACCTCTTCAAAAGTGATATTGCCGCTGCCTGCATAAATTGCACGAGAGGAATGGTTGCCGAGGGTGATGGTAACGTTGTGGAAGGTGTAATCGTTTGCACACGCAACAGCTTTGTTGATATCATTACCATCAGATCCAACAAATTGAATTTCACATGCCTTGTTTTCACGGACGCCCATAATAAGAATGGGAAGCTTGGTGCCATCTTCGCGGAAAATGGTGGGACAACCGAATGCAAGGTTTTCCACCCCTTCCCCACCGGAGAGAAGCGAAGTTCTATCGGTATAATGGAATTTGATGACAAGCTTGGAATCCTGATCCCAAGTTTTGCGGGATGCTTCTTCGAGCGCCTGGGCAATCGGATTTCCTTGGATTTGCGTGCGGTCATACACAGTGGCATCCGCAAAGGAAGACGGAACGGCAATTTCGGCCGCACCAACGCCAAACACCAAAATGCCCGAAATGCAGGCAACAAGGAGCACAGCACTGATGAGTACCGAGATTAATTTCGCTTTTCTGCTCATAATTTCCTCCAATATTTATGCAAAATTTCAAAGTTTAGAAAATCATATATAATATAGCATAATCTATTTAATTTTGCAAGTAATTTTGGAAAAATCACGACATAAAGAATGATAACTTTTTTGTGGTTATAAGTGAAAGGTAAACAAACCGTGTAAAAGCAATGAAAAATGGGAAAAACAGCAAAAAAGGAAAGGCATGATGCCTTTCCTTTTTTGATTCATTTTTTTGCGGGAAGATGGCGAAAAAGAGCGGTTACGATCACGATTCCCAAAGAGAGCGCAACGGTGAGTTCCACGGTGGAAACAAATTTGGGAACAAGAAGTTCCATATCCCCTCTCATGGCAAAGGATGCGGTATCGTATAGAGCCGAACCGGGGATGAGAGGAATGAGGGTAACAATACTAAATGACGCGGCGGGAGTTTTGAGGATTCTTGCCAAAATTTCGGCATACGTGGTGCTGAAAATGGAAACGATAAAATAACGAAACGGCTCATTTTCGATCAAAAAGCCAAGCAGAAGGAATAAAAGCCAAGAAAGCATTCCGCCAAGAGCGCCGAAAAGGAGCTTTTTACCTCGCACATTAAAAAGCACACCGAAGCCGAAGGTGCCAATGAGGGCAGTGAGAACCTGAACTGTCATATCAAATACATTCATCCGATCATTCCTCCGAATATAATTTGATTGATCAGATACCCTCCCGCGATGGCGGCCGCAAGAAGAGCCGATTCCACCATACGAAGAACACCTGAAATGCTATCCCCCACAAAAAGATCGCGCAAAGCATTGGTGAGACCGATTCCGGGGATCAGAGTCATAATATTGGCAATCACAAGATAATTCGGACTTTTCACAAGCCCTAAATGGAACAACGAAAGAATGAAAAACGATGCCACGAGAGAGCAAATGAATTTCACAAAGATTTTATTGAATTGAACTCCCGAAAAGAAGGTGCTGAGAATGCCTGAAACAAGACCAACACACACAGACAAAAGCCCTTCAAACACGCTTCTTCCTCCGAAAAAGAAATAAAACGCACCTGCAATAATGCCATAGAAAAACACCGTGATAAGTGCAGAATAGCTCGGGGTATCCGAAAGCTCGGAAATCATTTTTTGAATCTCTGAAACATCGGGGGCTTCGGAGGCGAATTCTCTTACCACCGAATTGATGCGATGGATCCGCTCTGTATCGGTTGAAATATTTTTTATTCTTCTGGTATGAGTTTTGATTTCGCCGGTTTCGGTTTCAAGGGAAATGATGATATTGGAGGTGGTTGCATACACATCAATATTTTTGATTCCGTAGGCGGAAAAAATTTTATTAGCGCTTTCTTCCACGCGATAGATTTCCGCGCCGGATTCCGCAAGCATTTTTAGGATTTCCATTACGGAAGAGAGCAATTTATGATTCTGATTTTGCTGCATATTTTCCTCTGAATTGTTTAGAATTTAAAAGCCAAGCACACGAATGAGAAGCCACCAAGCAAAGCCGTAATAAGTTACAACCGCAACCAGATCACTGATGGTGGTGATCATGGGGCCCGATGCCACGGCAGGATCGATTTTGAGTTTTTTAAATAAGATCGGCACGGCGGTTCCGGTTACCCCCGAAAGAAACACCGAGAAAAGAAGGGCAAAGCCCGTGCACGCGGAAACGGAAAACGAAAGCGCGGAAGATTCCCCTTTCAGGAAAAACAGATAGGAACCGATGAAAACAAACGACAAAAGACCAAGCACAACTCCGTTTGCCAACGCAACTCTGGCTTCTTTTGCAAGATGAGAAAGCTTTTCTTTTCTGGCAAGATTTTCATCGGCAAGCACGCGAATGGTAACGCCAAGTGCCTGAGTGCCCGCATTTCCCGACATCCCCAAAACAAGGGATTGAAAGCTGATGATGAGGGTGAGGTGCTGAACCACATGCTCAAAAGTTCCCACCACGGCAGAAACCATAAGAGCAAGTCCCAAAAGAGCGATCAGCCAAGGAAGGCGCTTTGCAACGCTCTTGAAAATCGGCTCGTGAAGATCCTCCTCCTCGGAAAGACCTGCAAGTCGGGCATAATCCTCGCTCATTTTTTCATCCACAAGCTCGGTGATCTCTTGCGAAGTTAAAACACCAAGAAGCTTATGATCACAATCAAGAACGGGAATGGAATCTTCGGAATAATCTTTGATCTGCTCGATGCAATCATCGATATTTTCTTCTGCAAAAACAAAGGGATACGAGGTTTTGGTGATGTCTTCCAGAAGATCGGTTTTTCTGGCAACGATAAGATCCTTCAAATCAATCGCGCCAACAAAACATTCTTTTTCATCCACCACATACACGGTGGCAACATTATCATTTTCAGCGGCTTCTTGAACCAAAATTCTCATCGCCGCGGTGATGGTGCTTTTCACGGGAACAACGATGAAATTGGTGGTCATTCGACTGCCGATTTGATCTTCCTCAAAAGATCGCAGAAGCGAAACCTCAGATTTGGTTTTTTCCTCGATGGATTCCAAAATGGCTTCTTCTTCCGAGGGCTCCACCTGATCAAGATATTCCACAAGCTCATTTGCTTCGAAATGCGAGAGCAATTCCCCTCTTTTGGAAAGAGAAAGTTCATCCAAGAAAAGTTTTTTCTCTTCGGAATATTCGATGATATCGGCAAGGGTTTCGGGATCGATAGCGGCGAAAAGCGCTCTTCTTGCCTCGGGTGAAATTTCTTCCATCGCCGCGGCAATATCATTTTCATGATAATCCAGAATTCGCTCTCCAAGCTCTGCAGGAGAAAGGGGGCTATGAATCAGGGCGATGATTTCTTTTTTATAATCGGGGCGCTTTGCATGCTCTGATTCAAAATTGAGATTGATTTTTTCTTCCATATTTACTCCTTTCTTTTTTTGAAATTGGCAAAAAAATACCACTGTCGATCAAAAACTGCGCGTTTGCGGAGTTGATGAAAAAGGCAATGGAGTAAATATTTCGATGAGAATCAGAAAATCGACAGCGCCGAATTCAAATCCAATCGAAAACAATCTACTCCGATGGTAATACATCGATTGCCGGAACTGTCCATTCTCTCACCTCTTTTAGCATTTTTTCTTTATTCTATTCCCTTTTTTTCAAAAAGTCAACCATAAATCTTTTCGCAAAATCTTAAAACATTTAAACAAAGCTTGGATAAAAAAGAACGGCTCGATTGAGCCGTTCTTTTTTGGTGGAGACAGAGGGGATCGAACCCCCGACCTTACGGATGTGAACCGTACGCTCTAACCAGCTGAGCTATGTCTCCGACGAAAGGTATTGTATCATATAGAAAAGGAAAATGCAATAGTAAAATTGAGTTTTTTTGCTTGAAAATTTTATGCGAGAAACAAGAAAAATGCAAAGTGAAAATGATTGACTTTCCCATTCTTATATGATAGAATAAGCCACACAAAAGATTTGGAGGTATAGCCCAGCTGGTAGAGCATTCGCTTGACGTGCGAAGGGTCAGGGGTTCGAGTCCCTTTGCCTCCACCACAAAACCGGCTTGCAAAAACAAGTCGGTTTTTCAGAATCTGATATTCAGGAGCACAAAATTATGATTTTGGAACTTGCAAAAAAATACGGAATCGAAGAGATTCCCGAAAGAATGATCGAGCTTGAGAGCGAAATTTTGAATCGAAAAGATCAGCTTTGTTCCCTTTCTTTGATTGAATCCCTGCAAGAAAAATATGATTTCTTCGGCAACTATTTCGACACGGTAAAAGCGGCTTGGCTGGAACTTCAAAAGAATGAAGAAAAGAAATATTGGATGGATCTTGCCTCTTTATATTTTCCCGAATGCAATTTGAAGGAAGCCGAAAAAATTCCGATGATACCAACCGACCAAACCCCTTCGGGCGATTTTTTTGCTCTTTTTGTGATGCTTCCCTCGATTGATTTGGCTTATCAAGAATATTTGCGCCGCGGATTTTCCCCCGAGGAAGCAAAGAAGAATCTTGGTAATTTCAAACTCAATATTTGGGTGATGCACGAATTTGTTTTGGGCAGACCTGCGATTGTGGCGGGATATTATAAATGGCTTTGCAATTATGCGAAGAATATTATTTTTGATCACGGTTGCCTCAATTTTGAATTCCGCAAACACACCAAAACCTCAATGGTTCTTCGAAACAAAGAAAGCGGCGAATGTAAGATTGTGATGCTGGATCGCACCTGCCACAAATCGGGCCACATTCTCGGTTCTGCCGGATTTGAAGATGAAGAGGGTTCCTTCACCACTCCTTTGGAGGAAACCGAAACCGAATGGCGCGGCCACACGATTGAAAATTATCTAATCAAAGAAGAAAAAGATGTTTTCCCGAAGAGCGAATGGGAAATTGCAATTCGCCCCGGAGATGATGTGATCGGGCTTCATATTCCAAGAAATGTGAAATTCACTCCCGAAGCCATTGATCAATCGCTTGCCGAGGGGCTTGTGATTGCAAAAAAAAGATACCCCGAATGGAATCCCGTGGCATTTGAATGCACTTCCTGGATGATGTCGCCCACACTGAATGAAGTGCTTGGGGATCAGGCAAAGATCAGTCAGTTTTCTGCAAGATTCTTGCGTTTTCCAATTAAAAATGCAGGAATGG
Organism: Eubacteriales bacterium; assembly: GCA_045658765.1. Taxonomy (GTDB): domain Bacteria; phylum Bacillota; class Clostridia; order Oscillospirales; family SIG627; genus RGIG5579. The sequence goes on from JAZOVP010000079.1 coordinate 5,464, forward strand.
ATATTTTTGGGTATGTGTTTCCAAAAGATTGCACCGATTTTGAAAAACTCCCCGAAGACACTTCCCTTCAGCGCGCTCTGAAAGCAAAATATATCAAAGGCGAACGCGCTTTTGCTTATACGGGAATTATTCCGTTTGAAAAATAAGAAAAAAGAGAAGCAAATTATTTTGCTTCTCTTTTTTTGATTCCGAGAATGGGATCGGGGCGAATCATGGACAAAAGGGCTTTTGCGCGATCCGATTCCCCGCACTCTTGCAAACTATTGCAATATAAAAACAAAAGATAATTCTTTTTTTGAGGATGCTTTTTTTGCTTTATTTTTCTGTTTAAAGCCGCTTGATAAGATGGATCGTTTTTTTCCTTTTCATAAAAGCGATTTTCCTTCTGCAAAAAAAGAAACAGATCCAGAGAATAAAGAAAAAGAAGGAGCGAAACAAAAAAGAAAACAGCAAACAGAATAGCAGGAATCACGCTTTTCTCCTTTCCAATCAAGTGAGCGAGGGTTCGCTTTGATCGGCATAAACCGATTGAATCTGATCGCGAACTCCCGAGGTGTTTTTTTGGATATCGGCAAAGCCGTATTGGATGCTGCCATGGGATTCAATTTCATTTTTGGCATATAAAATTTGGTTTGAAATTTCTTCTCCGCCAAGAGAAAAATCGCCCGCCTTATAGGCGGCATGGGAAATCACAAGGCCAACTCCCGTGCCTTTTGTTTTGCTCTCCCACCAATCGCAAAGGGTGATAAAATCAGCGGCGGAAAAGCCCTTTTCCCAATAGATCTGCGGTGCAATATAATCGATATATCCGCCTTCGATCCAAGCGATGGCATCGCAATAAAGCGAGGAATATGCTTCGAGCCCGCGGGTTTGGCTTCCCTCGGGATCAGAAGTGGAATTCTGCCAGATTCCGAAGGGACTGATGCCGAAGGTGAGATCGGGATTTGATTCTTTTATGGTATAAAAAACGCGCTTTACCATTTGATTCACATTTTCTCGGCGCCAATCGGAAAGCGAAAGTGAAGAATTGCTTTGAAGATATTCCTTTTGATCCTCGAATTCGATGCCCGCCACGGGATAGGGATAGAAATAATCATCGAATAAAACCCCTGCCACATCATACCCTTCCACAATTTCGCGAACCCCTTCTGAAATAAGGGCTTGAACCTCGGAAATTGCAGGATTAAAATAGAGTTTTCCATCGTGGAAAACGCACCAATCGGGGTGCATTTTGGCAGGATTTTTTTCAGAAAGAGTGGCAAGTGCCGCTTCCTTGGAGGGGGCTTTGGAATTTGTGATCCGATAAGGATTCACCCAAGCAACAATCCTAATGCCATAAGGTTTTGCCGCCTCAATCAGATATGAAAGCGGATCAAAGGAAAGCGGATCGCCTTCATTTTCCACTAAATTTCTTGAGCTTGGAAAGATTTTGGATTCATAGAGGGCATCTGCAGTGGGGCGCACTTGGAAATAGATGGTATTGAAGCCCGTTTTTTCAGAGACCTCAAGGATTGAATTGAGTTCTGATTTTAGCGCATCTTCGGGAAGGCCCGATTTTGAGGGGAAATTGATATTTTGCACGGTGGCAATATAAACACCGCGAATTTCTTGTTTGGAGAGCGACGGGTGGATTTGGCTGACTTCGGAATTGATTTCATTTTCATTTTGATCGCTTTTATGCGGAGTGCTTTTTGGCCAAAACGCAAGCGCCAAAATCACAATCAAAAGAAGGGGCGCT
>JAZOVP010000080.1:0-15307 GCA_045658765.1 Eubacteriales bacterium
AAGAAATTTTATTTGAATTTATTTGATTTTTTGCTATAATAATGTGGTAGATCTTATAAAAAAGCAAATAAAAACAAAGCGAGTAAACTATGAAAATATTGGTAATATTTACGGGCGGCACCATCGGAAGCAGGGTGAAAGAGGGCTGGGCAGATGTGGATCCCTCTATGGGGTTTTCCCTTTTAAAGCCCTTTCAATCCGATCCCGAAATCGAGTTTTCCTCATCCACTCCCTTTTTTGTGCTCAGTGAAAATCTTTCTGCTAATCAAATCAATCTGCTTCAAAATGAAATCGAAGAAAATCTTGAAAAAGGATTCGATGGCATCATTGTAACCCACGGCACCGATACCCTCCAGTATTCCGCATCGGCCATGGAATTTGCTTTTTCGGATGCCAAAATCCCGATTGTTTTTGTTTCGGCAAATTTCCCTTTGGAAGATCCCAAAACAAACGGATTCGATAATTTTAAGGCCGCGCTGGAGCTGATCAAAACCAAAAAAGCAAGCGGCGTTTTCGTGAGCTATCGCAATCAAAATGAAAAAAGAGTAAAGCTTTATTTTCCTTCTCGCATTTTGCAGTATCGCGAATTGGATTCCGATCTCTTCGGAATCGATCCCGAGCCCTTTGCGGTTTTTGAAGATGGCATCGAGTTTTGCAAATCCTCGTTTTCTCCCGAAGCTCCGATCGGTAAGGTGGAATATGTTTTCGATCCCAAAATCCTTTCCATCGAAAGCCATCCTGCCAATGGGTATTCCGATTCGCTTTCCGGAATTAAGGCAATCCTTTTAAAGCCCTATCATTCGGGCACTCTTCCCACCGCAAGTCCTGCTTTTTGCGATTTTTGCCTCAAAGCCAAGGAAAAAAAGATACCAGTCTTTGCTTGCAATATTTCCTATGAAGTATCCTATAAAAGCACCGAGCTTTATGAAAAACTCGGAATTCGCCCCATTCCCAAAATCACCTATGTTTCGATTTATATGAAAATCTGGGCGGCAATCAGTTGTGGAGAACGGCCGGATGCTTTCATAAAAGAAAACGCGGAGTGAAATTCACCCCGCATATTTTCTTTTATTTTCCGTAGGTTTTGAAGCTTTTTGGAGTGCAGCCGAAATATTTTTTTACCACTCTGGCAAAATATTTCGGATCAGAAAATCCGCTTTCATAGGCGGCCTCTTCCACAGTCATTCCTCCCGAAATGAGTTTTTTTGCATATTCAAGCCGTAGGCTTGTGATGTATTCTGTGGGTGTTTTGCGGCAGTGCCTGCGAAAGAGCAGGCGAAAGCTTGTGGCCGCAAGATCGGCTTTTGCGCAAATCCGATCCACCGAAAGATCGGGATCGGTAAAGTTTGAATGAATATAAGATACTGCCGAGAGAAAACTTTTCGGCAAATTGCTTTTTGCCGATTCTTCCTCCAAAATTCCCAAAATGGTAAAAAGCTCTGCCATCGCAAAGGTGGCGTAGCCGGGCTCTTTTTCCTTCCATAATTCTCTTGCCTTCAAAAAAAGCCGCTTGAATCGTTCGGGATCGCGCGGCGTGCGGATTTCAATTTTGTTGTCTCTGCGGCGCGTTGTAAAATGAATCGCGATCAAATCCGTGTCGCTATACTTTGCATGATAGGCCATTCCTTGCGGAAGATATAAAATATCGCCGCTTTTAATTTCATGAATCCCATCTTCGCTTTCAATGATCGCGTTGCCGCGGATCCGAAAAGCCAAAACGGAATAATCCCTTGCTTGTACCGCAACAGCACATGCGTTCCATTGAAAATGCTGAATCTCCGTGATGCGTAAAATGGAGTTGTTTTGTGTTATCATTTTATCCACCTCAATCCCATTATATCAAGAATTTTGTAAAAATCAAGTGTTGAAAAATCCACTTTTTTTGTTGAATTTTGAGTTTTGTGAATCCCCGATTTGTTTTATAATGAACTCATCAATAAAAAAGGAGATTTTCCCTATGAATCAACTGAAACAAAAAATTGCAGAATTTGCCAAAAAAGACGGTATTGATCTCATCGGTTTTGCCGATGCTTCACGTTTTGAGGGAGTGGATGCTCGTAGCAATCCCTTTTCCATTTTCCCCGAAGCCAAAACCGTAATCCTGGTAGGGAAGCGTATTGCTCGCGGCTCTTTGCGCGGGGTAGAAGAGGGCACCAATTTTGGCGATTATGCTTTGTTTGGAAAGAATTGGCTCGAAGATGAATTCTTGGCTCTTTCTGCCTATAATCTTTCCAATTTCATCGAGGAAAACGGCTATGAAGCCGTTCCGATCTTCCCCAATCCTTCCGATCTCGAAGCAAGCGGTGTGCCCGTTGCCGAAGGAAGACCTGCTCCCAACGTATATCCCGATTTTGATTATGCGGCAGTTGCCTGTGGCCTTGCCACCATTTCGAAAAACGGCTTGGTGTTCACCAAGGAATTTGGATCCCGTCAGCGCTTCCATATGATCCTCACCGATGCCGAGCTTGAAAGCACCCCTCTTCTTTCGGAAAGCGTTTGCGATGGCTGCGGAAAATGTGCAAAAGCGTGTCCCCTCGGCGCAATCAGCACAAACAAAACTGAAAAAATCAAAATCTGTGGCAAAACTTTCGAAGTTTATAAAATTGATTATGAAAAATGCAAGATTTGCCAAAACGGCGCTTGTCCCAACCGTTTTTCCGCCACCTGCAAACCCGATCGCATTGCCGCTCTTTGTAATCGCGATTGTATGTGTGCGCTCGAAGAAAGAGGCGTTCTTAAAAACACTTTTCAAAATCCCTTCCGTACTGCTGATCCTTGGAGTATCGGCAAAGATTCTTCTGTCCTTGATCGCTCGGATGAGCAGGCCAACGTATTAGGCGGTGCATTTTCCAAGAGTGGAAAGAGAGGGCACTAATTATGAAGCTTACCTCTCAAATGATCAAGGAAAAGGCAAAAGAACTCGGGATCGGTTGCATTGCAATCGGTAATATCGAGCGCTTCCAAAACGCCCCCACCTTGATGAGCCCCATCACATATTTTCCCGGCGCCAAATCGGTCATTGCGCTTGCCATGCCCATTCCCCGCGGCGCCAATCGCGGCATCGAAGAAGGCACCCATTGGCACAATTACACCTTCTATACCTACAATAAGCTCAATGCGTTTTTTCGCCCTTTAAAAACCTATCAGCTCAGCTGTTTTATCGAAGACCATGGCTATGAAGCCGTAGCTCATTATCCTGCCGTACCGGAAGGAAACGGCACCACAAGAAAGCCCGTAGCCGAAGGCAAAGTGCCTCCGGACGTTGTGTGTAGCATCCGTGTTATCGCCGCAGGTTGTGGCTTGGGTGAAATTGGATGGTCGAAAGTTTTTCTAACCAAAAAATACGGTCCGCGCGTGCGCCTTGGCCTCATCTTCACCGATGCCGAGCTCGAGCCCGATCCCATTTTGGATACCGGCACCATTTGTTTGCATTGTGGTGCTTGCACCAGAAGCTGTCCGGGCGGCGCAATTCCGAATCCAAAGGACGAAGAAAAAAGAGTAACGGTGGATTTTGGCGAAAAGAAAATTTGGTACGGCGACGTGCAAATGGGTCGATGCACACTTTCTCACCACGGTATGAACAGCGAATGTTCTCCCTTCTTGAAAAAAGAATTCCCCAATATGGCCTTCGACGTGAGAAATTCTCAAATGACAGAAGAAGAAGCGTATATCTTCTCTTATGCTCTTGCAGGAGCCAAGTGGGGCAGGAAGCCCGGCAGTCATGCCGTGATCGATTATTATAATCAAATTATCGATCACACGGGATATTTTTCCATCTGCGGTGCTAAGGGTTGTATCCGAGCTTGTAATGCCATTTTGGAAAAATCGGGAAGAATTGAGCAAAGCTTCAAAAATCCTTATTATAAAAAAGAATCTTGGAAACTTCCTCTTGGTCCCGAAAAAGAGCCGAGCGGCGTGAATCCTTATCGTGAAGAATATCTTGATCAGCATTATCCTGGAATTCGCGAAAATGAATACGAATCTACTGCCGCAAAGAAAGAAAAAGAATCCAAATAATCCGATTGTGAAAAAGCGATTGAACTTTTTTGTTGGAGAACCTTATGAAAAAAATGGATGCTATTCTCAAAAATAATATTATTTTCTGGTCAAGGCTCGGTTTTGGATTTGATCCGCCGATCTTAGATGAAAATGGTTTGCCCATTCTTTTCGATGAAAACCTATCGGAATTAAAATATCACAGGGCGTTTTATGAAAAAGGAATCAAAATCCATAGTTTTATCGTAAATTCAGGTTGGATCGGCGTGAATCGCTACGATTATACCGTTACCGATCGGGTGATGGATGAGGCTGTTTCCATCGGTGAGGAGGTTCTTTTAATCCCAAGGGTGAAATTGAATCCTCCCATCGATTGGTGCAAAGAAAATCCCAAGGAACTTTTCGTGTATCACGGCGGCCCCACGGATCCCGATGAAATCCAATCCATCGTGGGCACCGAAAAGCAGGACTATCTTGGCTACGAAGCGCCGAATGGATATTATATGGGAGATCCCAAGTTTTCTCGCCCGAATGTGGGCGGAAGTGTTTCCCGCCAAAGTTTTTCTTCCGAGGTTTGGCTTTCGGATGCTAAAAAGGCTATGCAAAAATTCGTGATGCACGTGGAAGAAAAATATCCGGGCAAAATCCTTGGGTATCACATTGCCTATGGCACCTCGGGTGAAACCATCCTCTGGGGCAGGGCGAGCCACCGCTACGGCGATTATGGTATCAGCCATACAAAAAAATTCAAAGCTTACTTAAAAGAAAAGTACGGTTATGAAGCCCAAATCCCGAGTGATGTTGAACGCTATGAAAAGAAAAGTACCTTGCGTGATTTCTTGCGAGTAGAAAACGAAGTTTCCGTTTGCTACGATGAATTCACTTCAAAAATGAATGCTTATGCAGCGGAAGAACTTTGCAAAGCGGTAAAAGAGGTATCCCCAAATGCCCTCACCGGTGTTTTTTACGGGTATCTTATGGTGCACAATGCCGTTTATACCGGCCACACCGAAATCGAGCGGCTTTTGCATTCTCCCCACGTTGATTTTTTTGCGGCACCCAAATCGTATTATCGTTGCGCCCCCGGTGATTCGGGTGGTGAAATTTCCGTGCCCCAATCGATCAATCTCGAAAAAGCATGGATGGATGAATGCGATGTTCGCACCCACTTGGCGGGAATCGATCTTTCCTCCTCGTGGCTTTCGGAAGGCCCGGAGCAAACCAAAAATGTCCTTTTGCGAGAGCTTTCCAAAAATCTTTCGCACGATTCGGGCTTTTGGCTTATGGATCTTGGCGGCGGTTGGTACGATGATGCGGAGCTTATGGAGTATGTGAGCCGCTTGCATCAAATCAATCAGAGCGTTCGGGAAAAAGCGCATCAAAGCTCTGCCGATGTTCTTGTTCTCCTAGATGAAAATTCCATTTTGAAAGCAGGAGTCAGCAAGCACTGCCTTCGCGCTTATTGCAAGGATTTTATTTGCAATTCCAAAAAAGCGGGAGTGCTTCTCGACGTGTTCCGCAAAAGGGATATCAAAAAGATCAATCTTTCTTCGTATCGGGCCATTGTTTTTGCTTATACGTATGAAATTGATCAAGATGAAATGGATTACATCAAAAAAGAAAATCCCAAGGCCACCTTCCTTTTCCAATACGCCGCAGGCTGTATCCGAGAGGGCGATTTTTCTTTGGAAAATATTCGCAAAACCACGGGATTTACCCTTTCCGATCAAGGTCTTTCTTCCAATCCAAAGCGCGATTTTCCCATTCTTTTCCTAGAGGAATCAAATCTTCTCTTCCAAACCGAAGAGGGAAGTGCGGCGTTTAAAACGGTAGAGGGAAGAAATTGTATTTTTAATACCATTCCATATTGCAGCGTTTCGCAGGTCAAAGAATTCTATCGCCTTTCCGGTTGCCATTTTTATACCCCCGAACAGGTTGTAATCTATGGCGACAAAAGATTCATCACCGCCCTTTCCGATGGCGGCGAGGTAGACGATTTTATTATCCTGAAAGAAAAGAAAAAATGGAAAAATGCCTTCACGGGTGAAATCGGCCATGGAGATCGAATCAAACTTCAATTAAAACCTTATGAGGGCGCTATGTTTTTACTGGAAGAATAAAAAAGGAGAAGAAAAATGCTTTCCATAAAAAAAGTGCGCGCAAATCCTACCATAGATTATGCCGCAGAGGAACTGAAAAAATATCTTCGTATGATGATGCCCGAATGCGGCGAAATCACCATTTCCTTCGAGCCCGATTCAAAAGACGGATTCCGCCTTGGATTTTTGGAAGATTTCGGCCTTGAAAACGATGCAGAAGATATCGTGCTCGACGATATCATCCACATCGATACCACCAAAGAGGGCGGTATTTTGGCAGGATCCAACCCCCGAAGTGTGCTTTTTAGCGTTTACCGCTTTTTAAGAGAAAACGGGTGCCGCTGGCTTTACCCCGGTATCGACGGCGACTACGTGCCGATGAAAGAGATCGAGCCCACCTATTATCACAAAAAGCCCGATATGCGCTTTCGCGGGCATTGCAACGAGGGCTATGAATTTCAGGGCTGTATGCTAGAAACCATTGAGTTTTACGCCAAGCAAGAACTCAATGTGTATATGCTTGAATTTATGAATCCCTATTTTTATTACGCTCGCTACTATGATCACACCCACAACACTCAAAACCGCACGCCCGAGCCGATTCCCGCATCTCAGGGCTTGCAGTGGAAGCGCCAATGTGAAGCAGAAATTGCAAAGCGGGGACTCATGTTTCACGATATGGGCCACGGATGGACGGCTTACCCCTTTGGGCTGGATACCGACAATCGCGATCTTTGGACAAACGGCACGCTTTCCCTGCCTGAAGAAACCCGCAAATACCTTGCCGAGCGAGGTGGCAAGCGCGAGCTTTATTTGAATGACCCGCAGTTGACGAACGTTTGTATGTCGAACCCCGAAGTGCGCTCCATTATGGCAAATGCGGTGTTGGAATATGCAAAAAATCACCAAAACGTAACGTATTTGCACGTAACGCTTGCCGATGGTTTAAACAACCACTGCGAATGTGAGGAATGCCAAAAAATGCGTCCCTCCGATTGGTATTCCATGCTCATGAATGAAATTGACGAGCTTTTCACTGAGCACGGAATTGATAACCGCATTATGGTTACCGCTTATGTGGATACGATGTTTGCCCCCGAAAAAATCACCATTCAAAACACAACTCGCTTTTGCTTGATGTATGCGCCGGTGTATCGTTTCTACACCTCGAGCGTAAACAAGGATTCCGTGATTTTGGCCCCCCCGCCTTACGTGCGCAACAAATGGGTGCGCGATTACCGCCCTGAAGCCAATTTTTCGCATATGCCCGAATGGAGAAAAATGTGGAAAGGTCCTTGCATTACCTATGAATATCATTTTTGGACACACCAATACCACGATCCGGGCGGAATCAATCTTGCCAAAAGCATTTACAATGATATTCGCGGAATGAAAGATCATGATTTTCAGGGCTTTATCGAGGATGGTAGCCAAAGAAGCTTTTGGCCCAATGGCTTTCCGATGTACGTGTTTGCCGAAACCTTGATGGATACCAATAAAAGCTTTGAAGAAATCGAGGAGGATTATTTCTCGCATATTTACGGCGAAGATTGGCGCGATGCAAAGGATTACCTTGAAAAGATGAGCGTCGCCTTTGATTTCGGCTTTATGGAAGGCGAAAAATCGCTGGATAGAACCATCAGTAAATACTACAATCCCGAAATTGCACCGAAATTTTTGACTGTGCCTGAAATTGCGGCAGAAGGAAGAAATTTGGCAAACAAGCATCTTTCTATGCCCACAAGACCGCAAACCGTATCTTGGCGCCTGCTTTTGCTCCACACCGAATTTTGCGAAGGTTATGCGGCCGTAATGTATCAAAAGGCAATGGGCAACAACAACGTGGCATACGAAATGAAGCAAAAGTTTACTGCTGAATTCGGCAAACACGAGATCGAAATCGAACGCTATTTTGATCACGGAACTTGGTGCGGAACCCTCAATCTGTTAACAAACAAGCGTCCGAAATTTGTTTTCCAAATGTAAGTGGAAAAACAAAAAAGCCTTCCAAAAGAAGGCTTTTTTTATTTGCAGTTTGAGGAAGTGAATCACTCCGTTTTTTCTTATAGATTCATTAAAATAATTGCGAAAATTCCAATCAAAACACTGAAAAGCTGCCTTTTTGTTAATCGGTCTTTCAGAATGAAAATACCCGATAGCGTTGCCAAAATCAAGGTGCCGCCGTTGTATGCCGGGAAGAGGAGGGTGGCATCAATCGTGGCGATGGCTCTCACATTAAAAAACTGATAAAGCCCCAAAATTGCGCCCACTGCTCCCGCCGCCCCAAAAATCGATGGGCGAAGGGGGAAAGAAAGCGGCGGCTTTTTCTTTAAGATCAAAAACAAAATGAAGGAAAATAAAAATGCGGTCGCATAGCAGGAAAACATATAGGAAGAAGTTTGATCGCTCCATTTGGTTTTTCCAAACAGAAGTTGGAAAACAGAAATGGTACCGCAAAGAAACGAAGCAAGAAAACTATAGAAAATCCACTTTTTAAAATCAGAAAGAAGTTTTGATTTGCGAACATTCACAATCAAAGCAAGGATGGTGAGGAAGATGCCGCAAAGTCGAAGGAGCGTGATCTTTTCCCCAAAAAAGATGCAAGAAACCAAAATGGGAAGCATCATGCTCAAATTCACAATCAAAGCCGTGATGGAAACATTTCCGCAAGACATTGCCTTGATATAAAAAAGCTGAAACAAAACAGTCATAATCCCGAGCGCAATTCCATGAATCAGAATTTCCCAAGAAATGATTTTACTTCCCGAAACAAAAACGAAAGTGGAAAAAAAGAAAATCAATCCGTTGAAAAAAATACCGTCGGTAAATGTTTTAATTTTGTTTTTGGCAAAAATTCCCTGAAGGGTTACTTTGGTGCATGCAAGCGCACACAAAATGAAAATAATCCCCATCGTTTCGCCTCCTTTTTCCTCTCCCAATCTAGCACTTTTCCTCCAAAATCGGAATGCACTTTTCTCTCCTGAATATGGATTTTTTTAGTTTTTTAAAATCACAAAATAAAAGCGGAGCCGAAGCTCCGCTTTTGATTTAGGTCAGGTATTCTTCGTTTTCACGAAAGGCAGTAGGGGAGGTGCCAAAATGCTTTCGAAACACTCGGCTAAAATAAAGCCCGTCTGCAAATCCGCTTTTTTCTGCCACCTTTTGAATGGGCAAATTGGTGTATTTGAGCAATTTTTCGGCATTGTTTAATCGGTAGCGATTCAAGGCTTGAATGGGGCTCTCTCCCGTTTCTTTCTTGAAAAGAACAGAAAAGTAATTGTGCTGCAAGCCCACCCAGTTTGCCAAGCCATACACATTCAGATCCGGATCGGAAAAGTGCTCGCGAATCAAATTCTGCGCCTCCTCAACATAGGAGTTTTTTGCAGAAGATGCCGTTTTATTTTCTGCAAGCACAGCAAAAAGCTTGTGCACGAGGGAAATGCAGTGAAGCTTAGAGGGCAGGGAATTTTCATCGAAGCGCTTATATAGCTCATCAAAAATTTCTTCCACGGGGTGGTAATCAGATAAAGAAAAATATGGATTTTCTCTTGTTACCCCCAAAAGTTCAAGGTAGCGTTCGATCTTTGCACCGCCCACTTCAATCCATTTAATACTCCACGGCACTTTATCCATACAGCGGTATTTGGTTTTACTGTGAGGGAAATTCACAAAAAAGCCCTTTGCCGATAAAAGAATCTTATTGCTTCCGTTTTCCAGAAGCGCTTTTCCTTCTTTTATAAAATAGATCAAATGGGCATCACGATTGTATGGTCCGAAGTGATGAGAAAGATTGTGAATGCGCTTTCCGCAGAAATGCAGAGCAAGATCATTTTCAAATTCTGCAAAAACTTTTTCGTCAAATTGATTCATATCCATTCCCCCTTTTCGACATTATAATACAAAAAAGAGAAAAAGTCCATAATTTTGCTAAAAAAATGTATAGACTCAGAGAAAAAACTCCGTATAATGAAAATTGTAAGAACCCAAAAAAATATTTGGAGGATTTTTTATGAACAGAAAAGAACTCACCGCTGCCGTTAAACAACTGGCGTATGAACTCGGCGCCGACATGGTCGGTATCGCCCCTGTTTCCCGCTTCGACGGTCAGCCCCACATGCTTCGCCCCACCGCGCATCTTCCCGAAGCAAAATCTGTGATCTGCTTTGGTGTGCACCATCCCGATGCTTCGGTTGAATGGTGTGGTGAACCCAATCCCAACTTCCCCGAGGCATTCCAGATCGGTATGATCCCCAAGCTCGATACCATGTGCTATCGAGTTGCAGCATTCCTCGAAAAGGAAGGCTATCCCACCGTGGCTCAGCCCTGCACCACTTATTGGCGCCATCGTAAATATAAGGATGTTCCTTATGAGCATGCCGCAACCTTCAGCCACATGGCAGCATTTGTTGCCTGCGGTCTTGGTGAATACGGCTATCACGGCATGGTAATGAGCCCCGAATACGGCCCCCGCGAAAGAATCATTTCCATCATCACCTCTGCTGATCTTGAGCCCGATCCCTTGTATCAGGGTCCCGCGCTTTGCGATCAGTGTAAAATGTGTGCAAAGCACTGCATCGGTAAAAACTATACCGAAGATAAGCTCAACGATCCCAAATACATCGAATTCGAAATCGAAGGCAAGAAGTTTAGCTATCCCAATATCAACCGTTGGCGTTGCTTCTATGGCGAACAGGCACATCTGGATACCACTTATCTGGAAGATCTCACCGAAATGGACGAAGAAAAGATCTATGAAGCAATCAAAACCGTGCCGCGTGTGGATAACCATGGCTATATGTGCCGTTCTTTCAAGTTCTGTATGACCAAAGAAAAGCGCGTTTGGGATAAGAAATATTCTCCCGGTCCCCGCAGAAAGAAAGAACTTTCCACTCTTTCCAAGGAAGAGATCGTAAATCGCCTCATCGAACTTGCAAAAGCAAGCGGCGCTGATCGTATGCACATCGCACCCCTTTCCGATTTCGAGGCATTGAAGCCCAATTTCGATAAGGGATTCCGCACCGAGCAGTTCTTCGAAGAATTCACCACCGTAATCACCTTCGGTCGTAATATCTATGATTATACCTCCAACGTTCCGCTCGGAAGCCGCGGCGGCGTGGATCTTGATTTCGGTCATCTCCTTCGCGATGAAAAGAATATGAAGGATCTTTTGTTCCGCAACGGTTTGCATGTTGAGCGTCCCGCCACCGACCGTATCACCGCAGGCCTTCTCGACGTAACCCGTTACCTCGATGACCTCGGTTATAATGCGATCCAAGACTGGACCCTCACCGGTATTTCCGATCAGAGTGCCACCAATGCCGGCTGGAATGTAGACGGCAAAAAGACCTTTGCTGTTTCTGTGATTTGTAATCTCCCCCTCGAGCGCGACAATCGCATCATTCGCGAGTGGAAGGAAGAATGCTTCCCCAAGATCGATTCCGAATCTCCTCTCTTCAAGCATGTGGAAATGGTAAGCGTTGGCAAGATCGACGGCATCACCTATCCCGGCATTGAAAAGATCAAAGAAATCTATCCCAATGCAAAATCCATTGTTGCTCTTGCTTGCGAAATTCCCGAACGCACGGTTGAACTTGCCTGCAATCAGGAAGCAGAAGATGGCGGTGCCTATGCCTATATGCACTATGAAATCTTGAAGGAATGTATCTGGGCAGGCGTGGATCTTTGCGATGCTTTGGAAGATAAAGGATATTTTGCCGTTACTTTGGCAGATCTTGATCCCGATTCTTATCTCACCATCGGCAAACTCGGCCGTCATATGCCCGACCTTGCTGCCAATGCGCCCTTTGCTGCTGCTGCAGGACTTGGCGGAATCGGCAAGAGCGGAATGCTCGTTCATCCCGAATGCGGTCCTCGTTTGCGCTATGCCTTCGTAATCACCGATGCTGATCTTGAAGCCACCGAGCATGCACCTGTTTCCCTCTGCGCAGAAGGATGCACCGCTTGTGCAGAAAGCTGCCCCATGAAGGCACTTGATCCTGCAAAACTTCAGATCGTTTCTGTTCGTGAAAACGAAAGCTATCCCGTAATGGTTCGCGATGAAACCCGTTGTATGTGGTCCCGCTCCTTGGCAATGTGCGAAGGTGCAGGTTCCGATCAGCTCGGCTGGAAGCTTCCCGATATCCCCGTTCCCGAAGAAATCACCGAAGAAAAGATTCAGGAAGTTTTGGATGCCCGCGATCCCATTCAGGTTCTTTGCTATCAGTGCCCCAACTTCACCGATATCATCATCGAGCGTTGCTTGCAGAAGTGCCCCATCGCAAAGAAATTGAATAAATAACCAAAAAAAAGAAACACACCGACAAAGTCGGTGTGTTTTTTTTATGGCAAAATAGCAAGCCATTTTTCAATGATTTTTTCTTCGGTAAAATCCTCAGCTCGCTTGAGCGAATTTTCACTCATGATCTTTCTTTTTTCTTCCTTTTCGGCAAGTTCAGAAAGCGAAGAAGCAAAAGAAGAAATTTCGCCGTCGGGCACCAAAAATCCACTTTCTCCGTTTTGGATGATGGCCCTCGGCGCAACCCTCACATCAAATGCCACCGTGGGCAGTCCGCAAAACAAAGCTTCGAGCATCACAAAAGGGAAACCCTCGGATCGGGAGGTCATCGCATAGATGGAAGCTTTTCTCATCTCGTCAAGCACCTTTTCATGGGGAAGTGCTCCCGTGAAGATCACTGAATCCAGCTTTAATTTTTTTGCATAATCAAAAAGAGCTTGTTTTTCCGCCCCGTCGCCCACAAGGTGAAGAACCCAATCGGGATGCTTTTCGGAAAATTCTTTCCAAATCGCAAGGAGTCGGTCGAAGCCCTTTTCGTGGCTCAATCTTCCAACTGCCAAAACCACTTTTTCCTTCTCCTCGAAAGGGAGGGGAGAGGGTTTTTCCGTGATGAAGTTTTCAATGGTAACAAGGCGGGTTTTGCTGTTTTTCTCCTTCATCATCTCACCCACTTCTTCGGTGAGCATATCGGTTAAAAGGGTGAAAACATCAATGTTTTGATAGCCGTTTTTAAAATCGCGCATCAGCTTTTTATCAAAAAGGTGATCGTGGTGAAGCTGGGCAATTTTAAACACATTTTTATTTGCATATTTTGAAAGAAGCGTGGAGTGCTCGTTTCTTGTGGAGATCACTGTGCCGCTTTCAATCTTCTTCAAGCGCCGAATCAAAGCTGTTTTCTTTGTTTTGAGCACCTTCACTGAATAAAGCCCCTCTTTTAAAATGTGAAAGGGATTTTTGCTCTTTATTGCAGAAAAGAATTCTTCTTTGTTTGGCTTTAAATCCGTTAGGTATTCAATTTTCACTTCCTCGGGCATCGGATAGGCGGGGTCGCCAAGCCGATATAAGGATAAGATCGTAACCTTATAGCCCCGTTTCGAAAAGGCGCGGCTGAGAAGGGAAATTGCCATTTCCACCCCGCCGTGTGCGAGGTGAAGCGCGGTGATATAAATTTCTTTTTTCATAAATTCAAAAAACTTCTCCCGTTTTGTGATCGATCGGGTAGGGAAAATCATAAAGGAATTCCGAAAGCTCTTTTGCAATATAATCGCATTCAGCTTTGTAAGATTTGTCCTTCAAAAAGAGCTGAGTATTGAAAATGGATTTTTCGGGAATAAATTTCGTTTTCTTCTTCGTGTGTACTGCCGCATCCAAGCCCAACACATCAAGAATTTCCTTCACAGTATCTTCGTAGCGATAAATAAAGTCTTCGAATTTGATTCTCCGGATGCGCTTTGAGGTGGCTTCTTTTTCCATTTTGCGAAGTTTTCTGTAATAGGTGCAGAAATCTTCCACATTTTCGGGGTAGGGCACCACCCCGCCGTTTTTTGACCAAAAGTATTTATTGCTGATGAAAACATCGCGCGGATCGCGCTCAATCACGAAAACAAAAGCATTTTGATCAAAATAATGCTCGAATCGGAATAAATTAAACGGCAAAAGAAGCTGATCGAATACGATGCTTTCCTCCTTTTTGCCAACAAGATTTAAAACGGTGGAAAGGTATTTTTTCGAAGCACGGTAAAATTCTTCGGGCTCGGCGAAGGAAAGACGCATCGGGGAATAAGAAAGCACCTTCTTCTGCTTTAATTTGCCAAAGGTCAGAAGCTTGATCCCCTTTTGCAAACAAAGCTTGAAAAACATTTTCGGGGTGGTGTTTTCCTGATAATACCAGTAATATTCGCTTTCCACATCGGTGATCTCTTTGGTGAATTCTTTGGTAGCGCGCCAAAATTCCTCGCCGAAGTGGTGTTTGTAATTTCCAACCCACCAATATTTTTTATCATAAAGTTGCTTCATTGTGTGCTCAAAAGAATGGAGTGCCTCATCGCTTCTCACGGCATTATTACCCTGAAGAAGCTTATCTTCTAAATCGAAAACTCCGTTGGGGCAATGCAAAAACACAAATTCAAAACTTCCGCTTTGAGTGTCTACTCCGTCCATTTCGCTCATCAAATCGGTAACCACCGAAGAGCCGGAACCCATATAACCCGTGGGAATGATAATCTTTCTTGCGTTTTCCATCATATTTGCCACACCGTTATCCTTTGATTTTGTTTTTTAGCCGCATGCAAATGGCGGTCAGAAAATAAAGCTTTTTGCGATTGAAAAATAAAATGAGTTTCTTATTTTTCGATAAATCGGAAAGAAATTTATTTTCATAAAGACCAGGAAATCCGGAAAGGTATTCCTGCATCTTTCCAAGCACTTCCTTTTTGGACCGATCTCGGCAAAGCGCCACTCTGGTCATTGCGGCAACAGCAATGTGTTCTCCAACCAGATATTCCAATTCTTCACGAAACATATCATAAAGTTTTTTTTCTTTGAAATAGTCAAAAAGATCTTGAAAAGCATCAATAATTTCGAGATTTCGCTTGGCGTTGGAATTATTCATTGTTGAGCCGGCGCGTTGAACATAATAGAAAAGTGCATCGTCAATATAAGAAATTTTTTCAGCGTTCAAATAAAGTTTTGGAATCAGCCGCATGTCTTCATACCACACCCTTGTGGCAAATCGAAGCGTACCCAAGATGCTTTTTTTGAAAAGTTTTCCCCAAGGCGCTACCCGATTGAATAAAATCTCAGGCGATTCAAAAACGGAAGTGGTTTTGCAAGAAAGGTTATTTTCTGCTTTTGCGAGTATGGTGCCGTCTTCTGTCACATCAAACGAAGCACAAACCACAATATCGCTGTTTTCTTT
>JAZOVP010000081.1:0-4910 GCA_045658765.1 Eubacteriales bacterium
CGTTTTTTCCTATATGTCTCATCATAAAGGGATGAGTATGCTTTCTCTTTGTAATCTTCTTTGCGATGATCTTATCGTGAAGCGATTTATGAATCATTCCTCGTTTTCGGCAAAAGAATCCTTGCTTGCCGAGCGTTTTCCAATTGAGGGGCGCGTGATAAAAAAGAAAAAAGCACCGCAAGAAAAAATCGTCGCTTCCAAAAAATCCGAAATTAAAAAAATGGAATTTCAAAGCGAGAAAACAAGCGGAAAAATCATCACAGACGGCAGATTCACTTTTTTGGCATTCGATAATTTTGAAAATCGTTTGTTTTCAGATGAAATCGATGTTTTTGATCCGAAAAAAGGCGGGATTTCCTGCCGAGTGATCACAAAACAAAAAACTTACTCTTTTTCAAAGGATAGCGCTGATGCCATCAGTGTTTATTTCGGCACTGATTTTGCAGAATACACTCTTATCGATGAAAATGTTTCCATCACCCTTCGGTTTGAACTCGTGAGCGGGTTTCAAACCCTCTTTGCGAGTTTGGAAACAATCGGAATTTTAGGGGAATGCAAAGCTGAATTTGAATTTGATTTTATTTTGGAAAATGAAAAAAGATTTTCCGCTCATCCCGCGTTTTCTCTTCTTTCGCTGGAAGGAAAATCGAATGGAAAGGCGCTTGTTTTGAGAAGAAGGGGCGCAAAGCAACACAGTTATTTTTCAATTTCCTCCATGATCCCATTTAAAACCGCATTTTCATCGCGCAAGGAGGAAAAGAGTTTTTCTTATAGAATGCTTTATGAATCGCGGGTTCTCCTCTCGTTTGATTTGAATTCGGCAGAGCATTTAAAAATCCCTTTATTTTTTTCTGCAGCAAAAGAGGAGGAATCCATTCTAATCGAAAAATTTCTCGATGGCGCATATCACTTGAAGGAAGAGTATCGCGCCAAAGGAATCGAACGAATGAATCGACTCCATCAAATCTCCTTCTATACAGCGCCTTGCGAAGAGATTGAGGCAAAGCTGCTTTGCATCTTAAACGGAAAACGATCTTATTTTGTGTGCGAGGATCCGTTTGCAAAATCAGTATACCGTGATTTTTTGTGGATGCACGGCATTTCAGGGGATCTGCCCATTGTTTGCATTGGTGTATCGGGAAAATCAAAAAAAGAAATGGATTTGGTAAGAAACTATATCAGAGTCTTTAAAAAACTCAAAATTGCAGGTTTTTCTTTCGATCTTGTTATTCTGCATCAAGGCGGTGATGGTTATTTTGATCCGATCCGCGATGAATTCACCGATATTGTCACAGAAAATAAGTGTGAATTTTTGATCGGAAAAAACGGTGGTTTGCACTTTGTTGCCTATGAAGGAGATTCTGTTCCAAGCACCTTCTCCGGAATTGCTCTTTTATTTCTTGGTTCGAATCAATGTGATAAACTTCCCGAAAAAAATCACTCGGCCATCCAAAACAAGTGGGAATCGGAAAGTGAAGAGGGAAAAAAAGTTGGAAAGTTTCTTGAAAACGGATTTGAAATTGATAAAAAGAACTTCAATCCCAAAGTACCTTTTTCTCATATCGTAGCAAATCGTTTTGTTGGCTTCGCGCTGGATCAAAATTCTCTCGGATTTACTTGGTTTCGCAGTTCGGGCTTGGGAAGAATATCAAAATGGGAAAACCTTCCCGATGAAAATAGCGGTGAAAAAATCTATTTGGAAATCGGAGGCAAGTTTTATGATCTGATTCAGCTTTCAAGCAAAATAGAGTATCGTGATCATATCGCGATATATTCAGGAGAATTGTTTGGATCATTGTTTCGCATTTTTGTAACAACAAGCGGCTTTCTCTCGGCAAAAACCATTTATCTTTTTCTTTCCGGAGTTTTGAATTCCGATTCCAAAATTTATTTTTCGTTTGTTCCCGCGCTCGGAAAAGATGCGGATCAGAATGTGTTGATTTCAAAAAAAGAAAATGATTTTGTGTCGATGTGTTCGGCTGTTTGGTCAGAATATCACACGGGCGCGTATTTTTTTGCAAAAAAATCCAATCTTAATTGCACCGAAAATTCAGGGCGCATTGAATTTTCTTTTTCAGCCAAGGAAGAAAATTTCTTTATGCTTGGCGGTTTTTCATCAAAACTTCATCTGGAATTTATCAAAAAAGAATGTAAACGCTATCGCGAAGAAGATTTACTCTCAAAAGAAAAGGAATTTTCTTCTTCCTTGATTCCTCAAAGAAAAAGAACAAACGAAGAATTTTGGTCGCTTTATCAAGCAATTTACTCAAGGTTTTATGCAAGAAGCGGGGTTTTGCAATCGAGCGGCGCCTATGGTTTTCGAGATCAGCTCCAAGATTCGTTGATCTTTTTGGAGGAAAACTCTCAGATCACAAAACAGCACATTCTTCGAGCGGCTTCTCATCAGTTTTCGGAAGGCGATGTGATGCATTGGTGGCATCCGAATCGAAATCGGGAAGGAAAGTGCGCAGGAATTCGCTCGCGATGCAGCGATGATTATCTTTGGCTTTTGTATGTTGTTTCCGAATATATTCAAAAAACTGCAGATTATGATATTTTAAAAATAAAAGCCCCGTTTTTAAAGGCAGAGCTTTTAAAGAATGGGGAAACGGAATCTTATGTGGCTGCTTCAATGGCAGACCGTGAATCCTTGCTTGAGCACCTTTTGCGAGCGATCAATCTTCTTATTCATCGCGGTTTAGGTTCGCATTCTCTGCCCGATATTGGTTCCGGTGATTGGAACGACGGAATGAATGAGGTGGAAGGGGAAAGCGTTTGGCTTGGCTTTTTTGCTGGAATTTGTTTGAGTCGGTGCAAGCACTTTTTTGATCCGGAAACTGCAAGAAAAATTGATCTGTATTTAGAAAAATTATCAGAAGGATTAAAAAAATCATTTAGCGGTGCTTGGTATGTTCGCGCTTTTCGAAATTGCGGAGACGTGCTTGGCAATGACATCAGTTTAGAGAGCGAATGCAGCATCGATTTGATCACCCAGGCATTTTCCGCCTTTTATTATCTTGAAACAAAAGATACCCGTTTTGCAATTGATGAAAAATCAGTAAGAAGTGCTCTTCTTTCTTCCTATCAAGCTCTCTCTGATGAAAAAGCATCCATCATTCGTCTCTTTCGAAAACCGTTTGTCGATACCAAGCCAAGCCCCGGCTATATTCAGCGGTATTGTGCGGGCGTTCGCGAAAATGGGGGCCAATATACCCATGCGGCGGTTTGGTTTGCGCTCGCATTGCTGCGTTTTGGTGTCGATCAAAATGATGAGGAGCTCATTTTGCTCGCCAAGAAGGCAAAGAATTTGATTGATCCGTCCAAAAATATTAGTTTGGATCGCTTTGAATCCTATCAAAGAGAACCTTATGTTTTATGTGGTGATGTTTATGATGCTGTAGGGTTTCGCGGTCGCGGTGGATGGAGCTGGTATACAGGTGCTGCTGCTTGGTATTATCGGCTTTTGAAAGAACTAAAAAATAAGCTGAAAGAAAAAAACGAATGACCAATTTGGTCATTCGTTTTTTATCAGAAAAACAGTTTTTTCAGGGTGTTTTCAATTTCCTTTATTGAAAAAAGGGCAGTGCTCTCTTTTTCTTCTCCGATGTGCTTTGCGGGAAGGGAAATGCTTGCAATTTTCGCTGTGCTAGGGAAAAAGACTGTATCTGCTTTTGTGATTGCATTGGGATGAACGGTGCAAATCAAATTCGGGTTTGCCTTTGCAATTTCATCGGTCAGCTCTTTATCTGAAAAGCGTTTTCCGTTTTTGATGGCAATCGAGGGGGCTTTATTCTCGGATTCACAGGTTCCCAAAAATAAAATAACATCGGGCTTTTCGGCAAATGAAATATTCGCTTCGCTTTTGGCTTTGTTTTCAAAACCTGCGGCAAAGGCGATGATAAGATCATCCTTCGGCTTTTCCTTCGAAAGTTGCATCAAGAGTGCAATCAAAGCATATCGGGAAACATATCTTCCATTGAAATCCTCTTCGCTTTTTGAAAATTCAGATTTCAATCGAAAAGCATCGCCAATTTTAAGATCCTTGCCCGAAATATAGAATTCTTTTTCATCATAAGGGCTTTTTTTCAGCGAAAAAATTTTGCCATTTTCGGAAACAACAAAATCCTTTTCCTTTGGGGTAAATTTTGTTTCTGCAATTTTCGTTAGAAAAGCTTTATTTTTCTCGGTGTAAAGGGTCAAAAAAGAGGGGCAGTCCAAAGGGCAGGTAATCATTACCTTTTTCTTGGATTCGCTGCCTTTGATCGTTGCAACAACACTTCCCATTCGATCAATTCTGCACGGAATATCCCTTTTTGCAAAAAAGGAATAAAGAAATTCAGAAAGCGGCAGCTCTGAACCGCTTCCGTTAAAATGCTTTTCTAATTCCAAAATTGTTTCCAGCATATCAGAATTCTCCTGATTGAATATGAGTTAAAATACATTCCATTGCTTTTCTTGATTGGATATAATCCTTCTCATGCAAAATTCCCACCGGTCCGTGAATGTATCGGCAGGGAATTGAAAGAGAAACTGCACTCATGCCGGCACCCTCTTTTTGAAAAGCAGATGCTTCGTTTCCGCCTGCGCGGCGGGATTTTGTTTGATAAGAGATTTTATTTTGATCCAAAAGTTGAAAAATTTTGCGGATGAGCTGTTTTTGATATACCGTTCTACCGTCGGCAAGGGAAATCACGGGTCCTTTCCCCAGTGCACAAACTCGATTCGGTCCAACCACCTCGGGCAGATCATTTGGAGTGGTAACATCAATGGCAAATCCATATTCAAATTCGGAATTTTGGGCAAGCGCGGTGGCGCCCGATAGCCCGATTTCTTCACCAACGGTGAAGGCGAATGTTGCATTTTGAATTTTATCCGAGCGAATCAGATCGCAAAGAAGTACGCATCCGAGC
>JAZOVP010000082.1:0-1621 GCA_045658765.1 Eubacteriales bacterium
CTATGAAAACGGAAAAACTCTATTTTATTTTCAGGATCTTTTTTGGGAAGAAAAAACCTCGGAAAGCGGAACCTCGCTTGTGTTTTTTGCTTTTGACTTAATTTTTCACTCCGCACCCAAAAAAACCGAAAACCAAAATCCAAAAAATAAAGAAATAAAAATTTATCAATACGAAAGCGAAGAGAAAAAAATCGAGCTTCAGCTTTCAAAATCAGATTTATCGCCGATTCGGATTTTGGGCGAGGGCGAACTTTCGGGACTTGAAATTACCTTCTAGTTTTTGGAACCATTCTTCTTTTGCGGCATATTCTGATACAAACGGAATAAAAGCAAAAACGCATGGCAACAATAAGAACACACGAAGAGTGAATATGCGTTTTGGAGTGAAGAAATTGACCGTAAAAAGAGGAGATATCTATTATGCGGATCTGAGTCCCGTGGTGGGTTCGGAACAAGGCGGAATCCGTCCTGTGGTCATCGTGCAAAACGATGTGGGCAACAAACACAGCCCAACCGTGATTGCTGCTGCGATCACAAGCCGTACCACAAAAGCAAAACTTCCAACTCACATAGAAGTATATGCCGATAAAAACGGCCTAAACAAAAACTCGGTAATACTCTTGGAACAGATACGTACGATTGATAAAAAACGTTTGAAAGAAAAAATGGGCCATTTGGAAGACGAAACGATGGCTGAAGTAAACAAAGCCATCAATATCAGTTTCGGTTTATGAATTTTTCACCCCGATCGGAATCGATCGGGGTGTTTTTTGCAAAGTCGGATTTGCGCTTTTGACATTTTATAAAAAAAACAGATAATATTTCTTTCAAAGAAGCAACCAACAGTTGCTTCAACTTCAAACACAAGTTGCTTGAACTTTCACTTTAAAATTGCTATCATATGGAAAAAATCGAAGGAGAATTTTATGACACTTGGAGAAAAAATCGCCCATCTTCGGAATGCCTTTGGTATTTCGCAAGAACAGCTTGCGGAAAAAACAGGTGTTTCCAGACAAAGTATATCCAAATGGGAAATGGATCAAGCACTCCCTCAAATTGACAAAATTTTGCTTCTTTGTGAAATTTTTCATATCTCTACCGACTCGCTCTTAAAAGAAAAGGTGATTTTACCTTCTAAAATCGGTGAAGAACGAAAAAAATCAAGATACTTCGGGACGGATGGATTTCGTGGTGAAGCAAACACCGCTTTAACCTCAATGCAAGCATACAAAGTGGGAAGATTCTTGGGCTGGTATTACGGCTCGGAACTTTCCGGCAACAAGAAGCCATTTTCTAGGCCGCGCATCATTATCGGAAAAGACACGCGAAGATCGAGTTATATGTTGGAATACTCAATTGCCGCAGGAATCACCGCTTCGGGCGCCGATGCCTATATGTTGCACGTTACCACCACGCCGAGCGTATCGTATGCCACCCGAATTGATTCTTTTGACTGCGGCATCATGATTACTGCTTCCCACAATCCGTTTTATGATAACGGAATCAAGATCATCAACCGACACGGCGAAAAACTTGAGGACCGCATAACCGAAATGATTGAGGATTACCTTGATGGAGATCTGGAACGTCTTGGAATCGCAGGGGAGGATCTTCCCTTGGC